>JBFHWF010000009.1:0-56035 GCA_041589175.1 Gammaproteobacteria bacterium | reverse complement strand
GGTTCTAAGCGCTGATATTTGTGTGACTCTGTCGAGCTCTCGGTGGTATCAAAACGGGGGACAGAGCTTAAAAAGCAAGGTCTGTCCCCAGGTCCGACAGGTTGGTATGGCGACGATATCAGCCCTTCTCCCTCGGGGACAGACCGCGAAGCGCTCTGTCCCCTGTTGTGATACCACCTGCAGCTGACCGGAGTCGCCTGATCTGACACCACCGAGAGCTCGACAGAGTCACACAAATATCAGCGCTTAGAACCCCATCCCCGGCGGCAATTTACCCTGCATCGCCTGCATCATCTTCTTCATGCCGCCGCCTTTCATCTTCTTCATCAGCTTTTTCATCTGCTGTTGCTGCTTGATGAGTTTGTTGACTTCCTGCACCTGCACACCGGCGCCGGCAGCGATACGTTTCTTACGTGAACCCTTGATAATATCCGGATAAGAGCGCTCCTGCGGCGTCATGGACTGGATAATCGCGATCAGGCGCTTAATGTCCTTGTCATTGACCTTGTCCTTGATATTACCCAGCTGCCCCATGCCGGGTAGCTTGTCGATCAGGCCGCCGAGGCCACCCATATTCATCATCTGTTCCATCTGTGACTTCAGGTCGTTGAAGTCGAAGCCGGCGCCCTTCTTAAGCTTGGCCGCCATCTGTTCGGCTTCCTTGACATCGACCTTGCGCTGAACTTCTTCCACCAGGCTGAGTACATCACCCATACCCAGGATACGCGACGCCAGGCGATCGGGATGAAAAGGCTCCAGGGCATCGACTTTTTCACCGGCACCCAGGAACTTGATGGGCTTACCGGTAATCTGGCGGATCGACAGGGCGGCACCGCCCCGAGCATCACCATCGGTCTTGGTCAGGATAACCCCCGTCAATTCGAGGGCATCATTAAAGGCCTTGGCTGTATTCGCCGCGTCCTGACCGGTCATGCTGTCGACCACGAACAGGGTCTCCACCGGGTTGATCGCCTGGTGGATCTGCTGGATCTCACCCATCATCTCGGCATCGATATGTAAACGGCCCGCGGTATCCACCAGCAGCACATCCTTGAACTGTTTTTTCGCTTCTGCGACCGCGGCTTTGGCGATCTCGACCGGGTCCTGATCCTTATCACTGGGGAAGAACGTGGCATCCACCTGATCCGCCAGGGTCTGCAGCTGCTTGATCGCCGCCGGGCGATAGACATCACAGCTCACCACCATCACTTTCTTTTTATGGCGCTCCTGCAGCAATCGTGACAGCTTGGCCACCGTGGTGGTTTTACCCGCACCCTGCAGACCGGCCATCAGGATCACCGCCGGGGGCTGGGCTGCAAGATTAAGCTCTTCATTGGCCTCCCCCATGGTGGCGACCAGCTCTTCGTCGACGATCTTGATTAGCGCCTGACCAGGAGACAGGCTGCTCATCACTTCCTGGCCGATGGCACGCTGCTTTACGCGGTCTACAAAATCTCGAACCACGGGCAGGGCGACATCAGCTTCAAGTAATGCCATGCGCACATCACGCATGGTGTCCTTGATATTGTCCTCGGTAATACGTCCCTGCCCACGCAGGTTCTTGATGGTTCTGGATAGGCGGTCGCTTAGGCTGTCAAACATGATGATCTGTTATATGTCGGGGTAAATCGGGGATTATATCTGAAAATGGTCGTCACTGGCTAAATGACACAAACTAAACTGGCCATCGACAGCCTCAACACACTCATCAAAAATCCGCGCTTCATCACCCGGTTTAAGGTGCGATATGCCAATTTTCGGCTGGTGCTTCAACTTTCTGAGATCTTCCGCCAGTAAAGACGGACAATAATGGCGCGCCAGCTTTGCAAGCTCCTGCTCTTCATTAGCAAAGGCGGTTTCGATAATCATAAAGTCAACCTTATTCAGCTGATTAAGCCGAGTCCACAGGGTGTCATTGGTGGTGGTATCGCCACTGTAGACAAAGGTTGTGGTTGATGACTCAAGGATATAGGCCGATGCAGGCACTGAGTGATGCACATCGACCATTTCGATTCGACGCCCGTCAATCTGCATTTCATCGCCCGGGTTCATTTCGTTTAATTGCAGCACGGGAGACTCCCTGTCCGGCAACTCGGTGAAATCCGGCCACAGTTTCCAGTTAAACATATGTTCCCTGAGGGTCTGCAGGGTTTCCTTTCGCGCATACACCTGCATCGGCTGTTTAAGGTCTGTAAACAGGGTGTCCACCAGTAGCGGAATACTGAGCACATGATCCATATGACTATGGGTTATGAAAATGTGGCGAATACCACGCATTTCTTCGAGAGTCAGGTCACCTACGCCGGTGCCCGCGTCCAGTAGAATGTCATCATCAATCATATAGGATGAAGTTCGTAGACCTTGACCAATGCCTCCACTGCACCCTAGCACACGTAGTTTCATGGGGTCCCCCGAAAGACCGTTTCGCTACCAGTTGGCCAGATATTAGTAAGATGCTAGCACGAACCCAGAAAATTGCAGCAAATAGATGAATTTAAAAGACTTTAAGTCTCAGCCACGTGATCCGTTACACACGACTTGCGATCACGTCGGCCCGGTCGGTCACTTTCACAATACCCCACCCATTCTTTTTCTCTCGCCTGATGACAGGCCACCGGCAGCTACCCTATAATGTCTCGCTCCACCAATAATAAATGAGCCAGCTTAAACTTAATGGATGTCATCATCGGTCTGTCCGCAGTCATGCTCTACCTGGTCTCCGGGCTGGGCCTATATCTGCGACTCACAGGCAGCGCCTATTTCAACCAGAAACCCGTCACCTATGTTCTGTTGCCCGGCTTTGCCGCGCTCATACTACATGGCATGGTACTTTACAGCCACCTGATCGGTATTGGTGGGTTCCAGTTTGGTTTCTTTGATGCCGCATCATCGGTAATGCTGGTTATTGGGCTGTTAACCTTACTGATATCACTGACGCGAAAAACTGAAGTACTGGCTGTTGTACTGCTGCCACTGTCTGCTCTTAGCCTGCTGCTGCAGATCCTGACACCCTCAAGTTATATGCTGCCCTATGACTCACCCCAGGGCCTGAAAATACATGTTCTGGTTTCTATCATTGCCTATAGCCTGCTAGGCCTTGCAGCCTTTATGTCGATCGTACTGTCCTTACAGAACCGTATGCTACACAATCATCGCCCCGGTGGCTGGCTGAAAAAATTACCGCCACTGCAGACGATGGAAAAACTGCTTTTCGACTCAATAGCAGCTGGCTTTATTGGCCTGACACTGGCCCTGCTCAGTGGCTTCTATTTCCTTGAGGATGTGTTTGCCCAGCACCTTGCCCATAAAACCATTCTCAGTATCGTTGCCTGGCTGGTATTTGCCGTGCTGCTAACAGGCAGATTAACGCTGGGCTGGCGCGGCCGTACCGCAATCCGCTGGACTCTCATCGGCTTTATCAGCCTGATGCTGGCATACTTTGGCAGCAAATTCGTTTTTGAATTTATTATTCTCGGCTAAGCTGCCGGGTTAATTTATGACTAATTAATCACTCTGGGTGGATTCCGGGTTAATGGACTCTTTATCAACACAAAGCCTCTTTATCCTGCTCGGCACATTGATACTGATGTCCGGCTTTTTCTCCAGTTCAGAAACGGGGCTGATGTCGCTCAATCGCTATCGCCTCAAGCACCTTGCCGAAAGTGGTAATCGCGGCGCGCGCCTCGCCATGAAGCTACTGGAACGCCCCGACCGACTACTTGGCCTTATCTTGCTGGGTAATAATTTCGTTAACATTCTGGCATCTGCAATCGCCACCATTCTGGCAATGCGCATGCTGGGTGAGGCGGGTATTGCTGTTGCAACCGGTTTACTGACTTTTGTGGTACTGATCTTTGCCGAGGTAGCACCCAAGACACTGGCCGCACTCTATCCCGAACGAATTGCTTTCCCGGCAGCCTATATCTACACACCATTACTCAAGGCCATGTATCCTCTGGTATTTGGCATTAACCTGCTGGCCAACACATTACTGAAAACCATGGGCGTACACCCCGAACGAGTACAGCAGGACGGCGTCAGCGTCGAGGAGCTGCGAAGCGTGGTCATGGAAACCAGTCAGCTGGTACCACAAAAACACCAGGATATGCTGCTCGGCATCCTCAACCTGGAAAACGCAACGGTGGATGACATTATGGTGCCCCGTAATGAAATCACAGCTCTGGATCTAGACGAAAGCTGGGATGAGATCATCGATGATCTCACGACCTGCCAACGCACCCGCTTACCGGTCTACCGTGGCGATATCAACAACATTGTTGGCATTATTCATATGCGACGCGTTATCAACCTGCTGACTCGCAATGAACTGACTCCGCAAAACCTCGAAAGCCAGATTCGCGAGGCTTATTTTATTCCCGAAGGGACTACCCTGTATCAGCAACTGATCAACTTCCAGAAGAATCGACGCAGAACTGCGCTTACCGTCGATGAATATGGGGATGTACAGGGGCTGGTTACCCTGGAAGATATTCTCGAAGAAGTGGTTGGTGAATTCACCACGGCTTCCCATGTAAACATCTCCAACCTGATAGAAGAAAACGACGGCAGCTACCTGATTACCGGTAATACCCATATCCGCGAAATTAACCGTTGCCTGAATATTGAACTCCCCACTGAAGGGCCAAAAACATTCAATGGCCTGATTCTCGAACATCTGGAGTCCATCCCGACACCGGGCACCAGCCTGCTGATTTCAGGCCACCCGGTAGAAGTCACAAAAATACAGAATAATGCCGTGCAGATGGCTCGCCTGATGCCGAATCTCTATGACATGCCTGATGCTGATGAGAACTCAGCGGATACTCTTAACGAGGGAAAGCAGCGTAATGGCGAAGGCTAAGCAATCCTACCAGTGCTCCGGCTGTGGCGCCATCCACAACAAGTGGGCAGGCCAGTGCGGCGATTGTGGCGAATGGAATTCCCTGGTGGAGTGCGTGATCGAAAAAGCCGCTGCCAGTAATAACCCCCGATTTACCGGTTATGCCGGTAAGGCTTCTGTCATTCAGGATATGCATGACATCGAGCTACAGGAAGAGCCACGCACGCCTACCGGAATTATTGAACTCGATCGCGTGCTCGGGGGTGGACTGGTTCAGGGCTCGGTTGTACTAATGGGCGGTAATCCCGGCATTGGCAAATCGACCCTGTTAACCCAGACACTGGCAACCCTGGGGCAGAACATGCAGGCACTCTATGTGACAGGGGAGGAATCCCTGCAGCAGGTCACTCTGCGTGCCAGGCGCCTTAATCTGGGTGATGACAAGTTTAAGCTACTCACCGAAACCTGTGTTGAACGAATTATTGAACTTGCCAGTAAAACCCGCCCACAGGTGATGGTGGTGGATTCTATCCAGACTATTTACACCGAGGTTCTGCAGTCCGCACCCGGTGCTGTGGCGCAGGTCAGGGAAAGCGCAGCTCAGCTGGTACGTTTCGCCAAACAGACCAATACCGCGCTATTTCTGGTGGGACATGTCACCAAGGAAGGTACCCTGGCAGGTCCCAGGGTACTCGAACACATGGTCGATACTGTCCTGTATTTCGAGGGAGATTCCGGCGAACGCTACCGCATGATTCGCGCAATCAAAAACCGCTTTGGCGCGGTTAACGAGCTTGGCCTGTTCGCCATGACAGAACAGGGTTTGAAGGCTGTCAGCAACCCTTCGGCTATCTTTCTATCTCGCCATGAAGAGCCAGTTGCAGGCAGCGTGATCACAGTCACCCGAGAAGGTAATCGACCGCTACTGGTCGAAGTACAGGCACTAGTGGATGCATCGCACCTGGCTAACCCACGTCGCGTGACCCTCGGTCTCGATCAGAATCGCCTGTCTATGCTACTCGCCGTACTACATCGTCATGGCGGCATCGCCATGTACGATCAGGACGTTTTTATTAATATCGTCGGTGGTGTGCGCGTAACCGAAACGGCAGCAGACACAGCAATGCTGCTTTCTATCCTGTCCAGCTTCCGTGACCGTGCCCTGCCCCATAAACTGTTTACCTTTGGCGAGATTGGGCTGGCCGGTGAAATTCGCCCGGTTCCCAATGGCCAGGAGCGCATCAAGGAAGCCGCAAAACACGGTTTTACCCATGGCGTCATTCCACGGGGTAATATGCCAAAACCCCAGGACTGCCCTGAAGGCATGGAACTCATTTCGGTCAGCCGGGTGAGTGAGCTACTCGATATTCAGCCCTGATGTCTCTCCACTGCTCCCTCTTCACTGGCTCGACACAACTGTAAAGTGTCGACCAAATTTACAATCTAACGCTCATAGAACGTCTTGTCGGCTTTCTGTTTTTTCGACTGAAGCCCCGTGATAACAAGCCCTGAGATACAATCGAACTGATCTGGCCAAATTATTGCTTAACTGACTGTTAACACCGCTTATCAGGCGGTGAGTTGAACATGCTCACGAAAAACCTCGGAAAGAAAAAAATGATAAAAGCAAAAAACACACCGCTCTGGGTCTATCTCGCATTTTCCGCCATCGAGTCCCGCAAGGCTGCACTGTTGCTGACCACCAGCTGCATACTGTTCACGCTTTACAGCCTGCCCTGGCAAAGCGTTACAGGCACCACACAGGACAGCATCATCGGCCAGCTGTTTTTAATTAATGACTGGAGCTGGGCAGGCATGATGATTCCCATTAGCCTGTGGTATCTGGCAAGCCTGGTATGGATGGATCGTAATCATGGGTGGGTGAAGCGCCCGGCAGGATTCGACACTGAAGAATAGCGGTTAGCGGGTATATGGTATATACCCGCCGACATGCTTAAAGGCTAAATCTTGATATAGGTCCAGCCCTGATTCATGCGTTTTACCACCTGGTCTAACGCAGTTGGCCCCTTTTGCACCACCGGGATAAAGTCTGGTTCGACACCTTCTTTTTCCCTGAATCGTTCAATGGCATTTGAACAGGCAATAAATCGAATATTTGGATAATCCTTACTAATCTGTTTGACGCGTTGGGCATAGGGTGAGCCACTCTCCCGTAGCAGGTCGAGACCCGCTGCATTCGCCACCACTTCCAGCTCAATCAGCTGCATGTCATCCTGATAACGGGTAATAATCGACTCCGCCCTGTCGAGCAAGGCATTAAACTTCACCAGGTCATGATCGCCGATATGCAATATAAACTTACCCGGCGTTTCCGTGCCTATATTCACGCCCGTGTTAGTATCGTTATTCGCCAAGGATGCCGTATCCAGCGACGGACTCACCAGCAAATCACTGCTGGTCCAGCCTCCCAGGAACGCCACAACCAGCAAGCAGGCATACATCAGGGCAGAATAATTAAGGCCTTTTGCATGCCTGTCCTGTGGCATTTCGATTCCTGCATATGCTGCTTTCACGCGCGCCTTTATCAGCATTTTTTCATCCAGCGCCTGCTGTAACTGCGGGTCCTGCTGAAGCGCTCGCTCAAAATCAGCCTTTTCACTGCCGCCTAATTCACCATCGGCATAGGCATTGATCATCTCATCAGAAAACTTCATTTCACTTTACCACTCTCAAAGGCTGTGCATGTCTTGTTTCAATTGCCGCGACGTTAAACTGCTGGCGTTGTCGATCTTCTTCAATTATTTTAGCCAGCGCTGTTCTCGCCCGATTTAAACGACTCATTACCGTACCGATGGGTACATTGAGAACATCGGCCACTTCCCGATAACTCATATCTTCAAGATCAACCAGACTAATAATCTGACGCTGCGCATTCGGCAGCCGCCCCATTGCATTGCGCACCATATTGTCCACCTGCTGCAACAGCACGACACTCTCCGGTGATATGGCATCGCTCACAACAACCTGATCGATATCCTCATTGGGACGACATTTTCTCAGGTAGCTCAGCCAGACATTGTTCAGTATGGTATAAATCCAGCCATCGAATGCCTGCTCATCCCTTAACTGGTGCAGCTTCTGTAGCGCCAGCATCTGCGCCTCCTGCACCAGATCATCCGCGAGCATCGGATCATGTGACCAGGCCAGAGCCATTCGATACAGGCGTTTACGGCTTCCCTCTACCCGTCGAATCAGTACAACTTTTCTACAGGCCAGCTTCAGTATATTCACGTTGCGTTCTCATTTAGTTCTTCTCCAGTAAAACAGATGTGAACCAACGCTGATTTATTCCCTTTTAATATGGCAGTTTTTCGATTTATTTATTTTTATATCTTTTTTTACAATTTTACCTGCAATTTACGGAATATATCCAGCCACTCATCCATCAGTATTTGAGTCCACGCGGACACATTTCCAATGGAGGATATACGTAAAAATGAAAATCATCACCCTGATCATCAGCCTTTTCCTGGCTGCCACTTCGGCCGGCCTGAATGCGGCCAGCGAAGATAAGCCCTTTGTGGACAAGAAGGTCGTGCTACAGATAAGCGACCCCAACCCATTCAAGCAAACCCTGGTTCTCAATGTCGCAACTAACCTTATCAAGCACTTTGGCCCTGACCGAATAGACATCGAGATTGTCGCGTTTGGTCCGGGACTGCGTCTGTTACTGGACGGTAACAGCAATCAGTCTCGTATCGATGGGCTAACTGAGAGTGGCGTACGTTTTGCCGCCTGTGAAAACACCATCGCAGGCTTCACGCGTCAGCTGGGGCACACGCCCAAACTAATGAATAACGCAACACCGGTTACAGCAGGTGTAGTACGCATCATGGAACTGACTGAGCAGGGTTACCTGCTGGTCAAACCTTAATTTTTTCTGGAGTCACGCAAACAATGAAAATTAAAACAATGACACTTCTGACCAGCCTGAGCCTGCTAAGCACTCAGTCAATGGCAAGCAACTGGCTGATGTTACAGGGCACAGAACCGGAAAACTCCGCTCCCAGGGCAAAGGTCTGGGGTTTTATTCAACCTGAATACCAGTCAATGAGTGGCACTGATTTAAAGGCTGGCCCATTTAAGGGACAGGACATGTCACCCAATATGGTCAAGCCTGACAACAAGTCCCATAAAGCATTCAATATCCGACGCGCTCGCGTAGGCGTTAGAGGCACAGGCTTCCCGCTGGACCCTAAGGTTAACTATTTCTTTCTCTCCGAATTTGGTAATAACGGGGTCACAGCTAAATCGAAATCTGCTCAACTTACCGATGCCAGCATCACCTTTAACCATATCCCTGGCGCTCGTATTCGTGTAGGCCAGTTCAAGACACCGACAGCAGAAGAAGGCCTGCAGGCGATACACGTGTTTAACTATATCAACTTCACCGCTGGTACCGACCAGCTCTTACTGGAGCGCCATACCAATGGCGATGGCTCCGATGGTAATGGCCAGCCGGAGTTTCTTGCAAATGGAAACCCCAACCCCAAGTACAGAGCTACGACCGATGCCAATGGACTCAACGGGCCTGTTGGCGCCTTTCGTGATGTTGGCGTACAGGTTTTTGACACCTTTAAGCAAGACGACTGGGAACACAGTTATGCAGTAATGTTCGGTAATGGTAACGGCATCAACCGTAGTGATAATGATGACAATAAAGATACCTATCTCTACTGGTCATCAGAAAAAGTGTACGGTGGCAAAGGACCACGCCGTGAAGGCATGAAACTGTTTGCCTGGAATCAGTCCGGTAAACGCACCCTCACCACTTCCGGTGCGGGTGAATACGAGCGTGATCGCCGAGGCATTGGTATGACCTACCTGAAAGGCAAATACCGTGGTGCTGTGGAATACATTACTGCTGACGGTATGATTTTTAATGGCTCCGACGGCGGCGCGATTCCGGGTGCAAAAAATAATGCCGGAGACAATATCGCCACCTTAAACGTGTTAACGGAAGGTGAAGCCGATATGTATTATCTGGATTTCGGCTATAAGGTTCTTCCCAATCTGGAACTGGATATTCGCTATGACGTACTCAACCGCGGTACCGAATCGACGGCAAACGAGCGAACGTTCGAGACCGTCACCCTCGGCGCACAATATTTCTTTAACAAGAAAAGCCGCATGACTTTCAACTATGAAATTCGCGACCAGGAAGCCCCGGGCTTTGCGTCAGGTGCTGCGCCTAATCTGATTGCTGACGGCCTGGATGACCGTCTGTCACTACAGTGGCTGGTTATATTTTAAGGACGTCTCCAGTTCAAAACGTGGAAACCTTCCCTCCTCCCTGCGAGGAGGGTTTTTAATTCAATATCCCTCACCGGTCACATGACCGCCTGCCACTGGCATACAGGCCTGTAAACCAGTACCATACGCATCTTGGAATAACACATACACCGTGACCTGAAGAAACCTCTATGCCACGTAAGACACCTGTTAACTTCGAAAAAGCCATGTCCGAACTGGAGCAACTGGTCGATGACATGGAGCAGGGTGACATGTCCCTGGAAGATGCCCTCAAGCACTTCGAGAAAGGCATTTCACTGGCATCTGACTGTCAGCAGGCTCTGAGCAAGGCCGAACAGAAGGTCACGCAGCTAATCGAGAAGAATGGAGAGCTTCTTGAAAAGCCCTTCGATATTGAAGACTAAACCCTCGATGAGCAGCCCCAATCTATTCAAAGACAGCCTTAAGGCCTATTGTGAACGTGTCGACCAGCAGCTTGACCGCTGGTTACCCGAACCACAGGGTGCCGAAGCTCGTCTGCAGCAGGCCATGCGCTACTCCGTACTAGGCGGGGGCGGCAAGCGGGTACGGCCGGTACTGGTCTATGCTGCGGGGCAGGCTCTGAATATTGAACTACGACAGCTAGACGCCTGTGCCTGCGCGGTGGAAATCATCCATGCCTACTCACTGATCCATGATGACCTGCCAGCCATGGACGATGATGACCTGCGCCGCGGACGCCCCACCTGCCATCGAGAATATGATGAGGCGACTGCTATACTGGCAGGAGATGCCCTGCAGGCCCTGGCCTTTGAGATTCTGGCCAATGATGACGCACTTCAGACATCGGATACAAACCGCGTCAAGATGATCCGCCTGCTGGCCCAGGCCAGTGGTTCTTCCGGCATGGCCGGGGGGCAGGCAATCGACCTGGCGGCTGTTGGCAAACCCCTGTCACTGGAGCAGCTGGAAACCATGCACCGTCTGAAAACCGGTGCGCTTATCAGCGCCAGCGTAGCACTGGGTGCCATGTGTAGCGGCGTGGTAACCCACGAACAACTGTCCGCACTCGACACCTATGCCAGCTGTGTAGGCCTCGCTTTCCAGATACAGGACGACATTCTCGACGTCGTCGCAGACACCGAAACCCTGGGCAAACCCCAGGGCTCGGATATCGAACAGAACAAACCAACCTACCCGGCACTACTGGGCCTGGAAGGCGCTCGCCAGCGGGCACTCGAACTACACCAGCGTGCCATGCAGGCGCTGGAGATTTTTGACGAACGTGCGGATACCCTCAGGCAGTTATCCGCCTATATCATCGAGCGAGGGCACTAATATGTCAGATGACAGCGACTACCCCCTCCTCAGCACGATCGACTCACCACGAGATCTGCGCGAACTTTCCCAGGACCAGCTCGAGCAGCTGGCGGATGAACTGCGTCATTACGTGATCCACACCGTGGCACAGACGGGTGGACACCTGTCGGCAGGACTGGGCACCGTCGAACTGACCCTGGCCCTGCACTATGTATACAACACACCCAGTGACCGTCTGGTCTGGGATGTGGGTCATCAGTCATATCCCCACAAGATACTCACTGGTCGACGTGATCAGATGCCGAGCATTCGCCAGCATAATGGCCTTTCCGGCTTTCCCAAACGCAGCGAAAGCCCCTATGACAGCTTTGGGGTTGGTCACTCCAGCACATCGATCAGCGCTGCCCTGGGCATGAGCATGGCCGCCAGCCTGCAACAACAGAACCGAAAAACCGTAGCGATTATTGGTGATGGTGCGATGACCGCAGGTATGGCCTTCGAGGCCCTTAATCATGGCGGCGATACTGACAACGATCTGCTAGTCATACTTAACGACAATGAAATGTCTATATCACCAAACGTGGGCGCCCTGTCGAAGCACCTTTCCAAAATTATGTCTGGCAAGATGTATAACTCGGTCCGCAGTGGCTCCAGGCGTGTACTGGAGAAGTTCTCCATGTGGGATCTGGCGCAACGCACTGAGGAACACGTCAAGGGCATGGTGATGCCAGGCACCCTGTTCGAGGAACTGGGCTTTCATTACTATGGCCCTATCGACGGACACGATCTGCCAACCCTGACCACTATGCTGCAGAACCTGCGCCAGCAGAAAGGTCCGCAGCTGCTCCATGTGATCACCAAAAAGGGTAAAGGCTACCCACCTGCCGAAGACAACCCCTGCCTGTATCATGGCGTGAGCAGTTTCGACCCTGAAACCGGTAACAAGCTCGATCAGTCTCCGGGCAAGCCCACCTATACCCAGGTGTTCTCTGACTGGGTCTGTGATATGGCCCGTGAAGATGAGCGCCTGGTTGCGATTACCCCGGCGATGCGCGAAGGCTCTGGCCTGGTGAGGTTTTCCGAAGAATTCCCGCAGCGCTACCATGATGTAGGTATCGCCGAACAGCATGCGGTCACACTGGCAGCCGGTATGGCCTGCGAATCCCTGAAGCCGGTTGTTGCAATCTACTCAACTTTTCTACAGCGGGCCTATGACCAGCTGATCCATGATGTTGCCATACAGAACCTGCCCGTATTATTCGCCATCGATCGAGCGGGGCTGGTCGGTGCAGATGGTCCAACTCATGCCGGTAATCTCGACCTGAGTTTTATGCGCTGTGTGCCTAATATGGTCATAATGGCTCCTGCCGATGAAAATGAATGTCGCCATATGCTGACAACTGGCTTCTACCATGATGGCCCGGCAGCCGTTCGTTACCCTCGCGGCCAGGGTCCCGGCAAAGCGATCGATACAGCGCTTGAAGCACTCGAAATGGGACGCGCCGAGCAATGCCGCCGTGGGCAGAATATCGCCATCCTAAGCTTTGGCAGCCTGCTTGAGGAAGCCATGACGGCAGCTGAAAAGCTGAATGCCAGCGTAGTGAATATGCGTTTTATCAAGCCACTGGATGCCGACATGCTGGAACAGATCTGCCAGCAGCACAGCCTGATCGTAACGCTGGAAGAAAACACCATTGCCGGAGGAGCTGGCAGTGCGGTTAACGAATGGTTACACGCACGGGGATACAGCCACAATATCATTAATCTGGGCCTGCCTGACCGCTTTGTGGAACACGGCTCAACCAGCCAGTTATTAGCCGAATGCGGACTGGATGCCAGTGGGATTGAAGCCAGCATACGCCAGCACCCGGCTTTCTCAGGCAATATCACTAACGCCTCCAGCGCCCCATAACCCATACAAAAACTCTATTTAATTCTTAGGCTTATCCCTCTAAGATAGACAGGCTAACCTTGCCTGAGATGGCCCGGACGGGTAAAATCTCAAGGTTTTACCCGGTAATTTTTTGGGTGACGATTTCGATGCGCACACGGCTGCCTCGATCTAACCCCCCCGATAGACATATGGCTGCCAAATACACCCTGAAAATCGTCACTGATTTTGCCTCTGCACATACCCTGCGGGATTACCCCGGGGCCTGTAGCCGCATGCATGGTCATAACTGGAAGGTTGAACTGGAAGTTGAATCCAGTCAGCTGAATGAGATTGGTATGGCGATCGACTTCAAGGCTATGAAAAAAGCCACCAATGAAGTCTGTGATCGACTCGATCATCACTATCTGAATGATATCGAGCCATTCACCGAAATCAATCCAACAGCAGAAAACATGGCGGCCTGGCTGTTCCAGGAAATCGCCAGCAAACTCAACACCGACACCCTGCGTGTGAGCGCCCTGACCCTGTGGGAAACCGAGCGCGCCTGCGTCCGATACACTGAAGAGAGCTAATAGATGAGCAACGCAAACACTATCCCTGATGTACAGAGTAGCCAGGACAAACGACAGATCGCAATCAACAAGGTCGGCATTAAGGACATTCGCCACCCTGTCCAGGTGCGTGACCGCTCTGGCAACGTGCAGCATACCGTTGCAAACTTCAATATGTATGTCGACCTGCCTCACCACTTCAAGGGCACACATATGTCTCGCTTTGTTGAAATACTCAACAGCCATGAACGCGAGATCACCGTTAAGTCGCTACGAGAAATGCTGTCAGAAATGACCGAAAAGCTGGATGCGGAAAATGGCCATATTGAAATGTCGTTCACATACTTTGTGAACAAGACTGCACCTGAGTCTGGTGTGCAGAGCCTGCTGGATTACCAGGTAACCTTCTACGGTGAAAGGGTTAATAACAAAAATTCCGTTGCGGTTAAGGTCGTAGTACCTGTCACAAGCCTGTGCCCTTGCTCAAAGAAAATATCCGACTATGGCGCCCACAACCAGCGCTCACATGTTACGGTAAATGTTAAAACCGATGACTTTATCTGGATTGAAGACATCATCGACATCGTTGAGGAAGAAGCCTCCTGCGAACTGTATGGCCTGCTGAAACGTCCGGATGAAAAATACGTAACTGAACGCGCCTATAATAATCCAAAGTTTGTTGAAGACATGGTACGTGATGTTGCAGCACGCCTAAACGCTGATGAACGTATTCGCTCCTATGTACTGGAATCGGAAAACTTCGAATCGATCCACAATCACTCGGCCTATGCATTAATCGAGCACGATAAAACCGCCTGATCCCGTCAGTTAAACCTCATACCTGGCAGAGTGGCCTGATCATTATCAGGCTACTCGAATAGCTACTTCAGCTAGACCATCGCATATTCTTCCAGCTGTTCACGATCCAGTATTTCGATCTCCGAGCCATCAACCTGTATTGCCTGAACACTTTTAAGTTGCTTGATAATTCGTGAAAATGTTTCCGGTTGAATGGACAGGCGTGATGCAAGAACAGCTTTAGGAATCGGCAATCGAATATGACTACTCTCACCCGCCTGATCAAGCAGATAGGAAGAAAGACGATGGCGTCCATTCTGCACACTCAGATTATCAATTTCCTGCACCAGACCTCGTATTCTCTGGCTCATCTGACCAAGCAGAGTGAAGCAGGTATCCGTTGACTGCGCTAGCATCTTCAGAAAGGACGATGACTCAAACACAATCACTTCGCTGGCATTAAGCGCAGTGGCGGACACGGGATAGTCAGGGCGGTCGAGAAACATGAGTGCTTCTGCAAACGTCTGACCCGGTGTAACAATTTCAATTACCTTCTCCTGGCCATCGGCAGAAAGTCGATACAACTTCACCAGCCCACTATATATAAGATAAAAATGGCTCATCATGTCACCCTGAGAAAACAGAACATCATCTTTCTGCAGAGACATTATCTTGCAATGCTGAAGAACGGAATCAAACTGCTGCTGCTGTAAACCATTAAATAGATGGACACGCTGAATAAAGCTGGAATGAGCTGCCGTGATCATAACGCCCCCTATAGACAGGTTTGACTACTCTTTAATAGAAGCGCCTTATCCATAAGCAACCACTAATGCTCTGTCTGCCAGGCGCCGTGAAGAGAGAATTAAAATACTTGATCAAAAAACTCAGGCTTTGATTGAAATCAAAAAATTCAACATATCACGACAGATTAGCCATCAATGCCGTTTTAGCTATGTAATAATTCTGGCATCCATTTACTTCAGAAGGTGGTAAACCGATGTCAGAAGTACGCTGCCTGTATTGTGGTGAAAACATCTCGGAAACACTACAAAGCTGCCCACATTGCAGTTCTCCATCCCATTACCAGTCACATGGCGTATCTACCCAGAAACAGAAAAGGTTTATCCGTAACTTTATTCTTCTTGTGATATTCATAAGCATAATGATTATCTGGTTACCCCGTTAGATACATAACCTGGTCGTTTTAAGTCATTAATATTACAAATTGACTTTCGTCAGTTTATTCACGGCATCATTTTCTTATGATGCTGTAAAAATACCCGAATCATACTGGAGAAAGCAATGAGCACTGTCACCAAGGGCATCACGATGTTCCTGTTATCAATGTTGATCATGGCTTTACTCATTATGATAGTGCTGGGATTCATGCTGGGATTCGGCCACCCGCTTCCCTGGATCCTTATCGGTATACTTATCCTGATACCAATCATACATGACCGGATTGTTTCGCGACGCTTTATACGCTGGAAAGAAAGCTATAGCGTAGGCAATAAACTGATTGACGATGATCACAAAAAACTTCTTGGCATGATTAATCAGCTACAGACTGCTGCCCATTACCAGACAGATGAATCATTAATCGAATCAACACTTAGCGATTTAATTGACTATACAAAATACCACTTTTCTCGCGAAGAAAAGTTAATGGAAGAAAATAGCTACCCTGATTTCAATGATCATGTAAAAGAACATAAGGAGATGATAAATCGCATCAATACATTTATTAGCGAATATCGTGACGACAAATCAAGAACAATCGACAATATCGTGCTATTCCTAAAAACCTGGTTAATCAACCACATCAATGGCAGCGACCAGAAATACTCACCCTACCTGAAAGACAAATAATCACTTGTTCGATACGTAAAACCCTTTCCTGTTCGCATTCTATACATGCGAACGTCTCCTGTTACATTCATTAAATAATTAATATTTGAGTCTTATTTAGATCATTTTTCAGCTTTGACAAACGTCAAGGACGCAGATGCTTGTGCCGTGGCGTAATGTGCCCACTATCCCGTAAATTGAGGGCATGAAAATGAGTAGTGTGTTTACTAAATCGACAGCAAGGAACATCTTCTATGGTGGATCGGTGTTCTTTTTCCTGTTATTCCTTGGCTTAACTATGGACACCATGAGCGAACTTCCTAAAAGGGATCATCGTGAAAACATCACACATGAAGTAGCTCTAGGAAAAAAAGTCTGGGAAGACAATAACTGTGTGGGATGCCATACATTAATGGGTGAAGGCGCATATTTTGCACCAGAACTTGCAAATGTTTATAACCGCTTTGGCGAAAGTACAGAAGCAATTGCAGCTTTTATCAAGAGCCGCCCAGCAGAAGGCATCCCTGGGAGAAGAAGCATGCCCCAGTTTAACCTGACTGACGAAGAATTAAAGGCCGTTTCTGAGTTCCTGAAATGGACATCTGAAATTGATGATGCTAACTGGCCACCTAATATTCAAGGTTAAGCCTGAGGAGTTAATATAATGAAATATGAATCACAAGCTGTCGCAAAATTATATTTTATCGCAGCAATTGTCCTGTTCGTCGCGCAAATACTATTTGGGCTTATAATGGGCTTGCAATATGTTGTCGGTGATTTTTTATTCCCTGAAATACCATTCAATGTCGCCCGAATGGTACACACAAACACGCTAATTGTATGGCTACTCTTTGGCTTTATGGGGTCTGCCTATTACCTGGTACCTGAAGAAGCAGAAACAGAACTACATAGCGTGAAACTAGCCGTTATACTGTTCTGGGTGTTCCTCGGTGCAGCAGGTGCAACTGTCGCTGGTTATCTACTGATAAGCTACTCCACACTGGCTGCTGCAACTGGAAATGATTTGCTGCCGACCATGGGAAGAGAGTTTCTGGAACAACCGACAATTACTAAGATAGGTATTGTAGTAGTTGCTCTTGGCTTCCTGTACAACATTGGCATGACAATGCTTAAGGGCCGAAAAACATCGATTAACCTGGTACTATTCCTTGGTCTGGTTGGCCTTGCCGTGTTCTTCCTGTTCTCATTCTACAACCCAGAAAACCTCGTACTTGATAAGTTTTTCTGGTGGTGGGTTGTCCATCTTTGGGTAGAAGGTGTCTGGGAACTTATACTCGGCGCAATTCTCGCATTCGTACTGATCAAGGTAACAGGTGTCGATAGAGAGGTAATTGAAAAATGGCTGTATGTCATAATTGCAATGGCGCTCATCACTGGCATACTCGGCACAGGTCATCACTTTTACTTCATTGGTACGCCTGAATACTGGCAGGTTATCGGTTCGGTCTTCTCTGCTCTCGAACCAATCCCGTTCTTTATGATGACACTGTTTGCCTTCAATATGATTAACCGTCGTCGTCGCGACCATCCTAATAAGGCTGCAGTATTATGGGCACTGGGTACAGGTGTAATGGCATTCCTCGGCGCAGGTGTATGGGGCTTCCTGCATACACTGGCACCGGTGAATTACTATACACATGGTACGCAGATAACAGCAGCACATGGCCACATGGCATTTTATGGCGCTTATGTGATGATTGTCATTACCATGATTTCCTATGCCATGCCTTTGATTCGTGGTCGTGCAGCCTGTAATAGCAAAGCATCACAGGTTATGGAAATGTGGAGCTTCTGGTTAATGACCGTGTCAATGGTGTTTATCACACTGTTCCTCACCGGTGCAGGTATTCTGCAAGTCTGGTTACAACGTTATAGTGATGCACCACAATCCTTTATGGTGGTACAGGACCAGATATCTCTATTCTACTGGATGCGAGAAGTTGCAGGAGTCATTTTCCTGATTGGCCTCGTTGTCTATATTCTGAGCTTCTTTAAAGGGGGTGAGGAAGCCACCTTATAACAGCTACCAATTATAAGGACCTGCACACGCAGGTCCTTATTACTTTCAAATCACAATGCACTAAGCCGCGTCATTACTCACTATCTGGAGCAACCATGAATACACCTGCAGAAATCAGCCAGATCAAGACAGATAAAAGCGAAACATTTTATCAACCTCAACATAATGAAGTTGAACTGTTTGAACATGCCTACATGAATGAATTACCGTTACTCATAAAAGGTCCCACGGGCTGCGGCAAGACGCGTTTCGTATCCTATATGGCCGAACGACTCGATCGTCCTCTATATACTGTCTCGTGCCATGATGATCTGAGTGCAGCCGATCTGGTAGGGCGTCATCTCATTGGCGATGGCGAAACCATCTGGAACGATGGACCACTGACACGAGCTGTGCGTGAAGGCGCCATATGCTATCTGGACGAAGTCGTAGAAGCCCGTAAAGATACCACTGTTGTGTTACATCCATTAACCGATGACCGCCGTATATTACCTATCGAACGTACGGGCGAACTTGTCACTGCTGAAAAGGGGTTCATGCTGGTGGTTTCTTATAACCCTGGTTACCAGAATTTACTCAAGGGCATGAAGCCCAGCACGCGTCAGCGTTTTATATCGACAACATTTGATTTCCCGGATGCGGAGACTGAAATTAAAATTTTACAGGGTGAAACAGGCAGTAATACGCTAGAAGCCAAACGTCTCGTCGCACTGGCTAAGGCTTTACGCAACCTGAAAGACTATGATCTGGAAGAAGCCGCTTCGACTCGCTTACTAGTGAATACAATCAAACTAATTCACTCAGGCATGAAACCCGCAGACGCATGCCGAAACGCCCTGATCGAACCACTGACGGATGATAACGAGATCGTACAGGCGCTCATGGAGGTGGTATATGCCACCTATGGTGACTGACGATGAGCGCGCAATAAGAATTGCTACCATTGCAGAAGTTTTATATTTACTCAATATAACATTTCTGCCCGTAATTGGTTTTGTTCTACTATTAGTGATGCATTCAAAACACAATAACGACAGCCACAGACTGGTACGCTCACATATCAAACAGGCGATCAACGCCAGCATCTGGGCAGGTATCTTAATGATACTGATCAACGGACTGATCCTGTTACTGAACGGAATCGATAATATCTGGAGCTGGATGTATGTCATCATCTACATGACAAGCATTCATTCACTACTGATTATTCTGGGTGTGATTGCCATTTCCAAAGCGCAGGGCGGACAGTTATACCGCTATCCTCTGTTGCATAAGACAATACATGATACGGCTTTTAACGATGGCTAATCTGCAACAAACGCGCCTTTACACACAAGCCGGGTTTTTCATCCTCTTCATTCTCGCCCCAGTATTCGATATTTTTCGTCTTGACCTGTATCTTGGACACCTGATCCTGTTCGGCTATGACTGGACACTGGGGCTGGACGCCTTCCAGCAGGGCACGATGACACCAGGAGATGCGGCAGTTAGCCTTCTTATACGTGTTTTCTTACCGCTCTTCTTAACAGCTGCCATTCTTCTTGGGATTGCCTGGAGATACGGTAGATTATACTGTGGCTGGCTATGCCCGCACTTTTCAGTTGTTGAGACAATCAACCAGTTAATGCTGAAGGCAATGGGAAAACAGAGCATATGGGATCCTAAAAAACAGCCCAGCCGACGCGCGGATGGCAGTGAATTAGTAGTTAATCGCTTATACTGGTTTGTCGTGGTTATAACCGCTATTATATTTGCCTTTATCTGGGCTGTTGTTTTACTAACCTATCTGCTACCTCCCACAATCATCTACTACAATCTGTTCACGCTAAGCCTGACATTCAATCAGGCACTTTTTATCAGTATAGCGACACTGGTATTGAGTATTGAGTTTTTATTTGCACGTCATCTTTTCTGTCGCTTTGCCTGCGCTGTTGGCATATTTCAAAGTCTGGCATGGATGGCAAATAAGAAAGCCATGGTTGTTGGCTTTAATGAGATTCATGCCAGCGATTGTTCAGATTGCAACAATGCCTGTGATAACGCATGCCCAATGCGCTTAAAGCCACGTTCCGCAAAACGTAATATGTTTACCTGCACCAGTTGCGCCCAGTGCATTAGCGCATGTGACAGCGCACAACAACTGCGAGACCGCCCCGCGATTCTTAAATGGGTAGATAAAGAATGCGCACTACCTGTATCAGATCGTGGTTTTGGTAAATACCAGACCGTTTCAGAAATGTGTTTCAAACAGCATGAACAAACAGCAAAACAACAGGAAATAAAACATGAAATATGATTTCTGGGAACTTGAAGAACATGTTGGCCAGTTGTGGGACAAACTTATTCATCGTGCAGCACGACAAAACCATCCTGATGCAGCCGTATATCTTGATAATATTAGCAAACACCTGGGGGTTATATTTCGTGCAATGGGCGGAGATTGCAGCCTTTCCGTCACATCTTCAACAGCAACGGAACATCGAGCAAGACTAGGATGGATGCAGTCATTATCAGGCAAACACGATACCATCGAATTAAGCTGGCAGGACTCTCGCTCTCTTTATTTACCATCATGTATCGACGTTTTCCCACATAAAGACCTTAACTACAAGCTTTACATATGGCTCACAGCGATATCATCGATCTATGCTAAGTGCTATACATTACCCTGGCTTGAATATAACCAGATGCTATGCCAGAAGACAATTGCCAGATTCCCAGGTCTTAGGCAAAGCTATCAACAGTTGGTGAAAGCACAACTTGAACTACGACCTGATATCAAATCATTACCCGCAGATGAGCAGCAACAGGAACATGTCATACAGCAGGCACTAAAGAATCCATCACTACCTTTAAAGTTACCTATTGCTGGCAAACCACCTTATCCCGTCCACTTATGGCTTCATCCTTCGCCATCATTTACTGACACGACAGATATCAAATCAGGCACATCAGACCCTGATCGACCTGAAATCTCACGTGAAGTGAGATCAGATCGCAAGCATAGTGCAAAACGACAACGCACAGCTTCCGACAAAAACCAGGGACTTCTGGCCATGCGTTTTGAAAATATATTTTCCTGGGGCGATTTTATTAATCTGGATAGAAGCAGTGAGGATGAGGATGATCTAGATGCTGCACAACAGGCAGCAGAAGATATGAATCAGCTACATGTCGTTCAGGATAGGCGCAGTATAAAAAGCGCACTGAAATTCGACCTCGACCTCCCCTCAGCAGCTAATGATGATCTGCCACTGGGTGATGGAATACTGCTTGACGAGTGGGATCATCGAATATCACAATATAAAAAGCATTATTGTGAGCTACAGGAAATGATATCGATTTCTGATGAGGAATCATTATTACCCTCACATTTACACAGAATATCTCGTCGTCTTAAATCTCAATTTGAATCACTAACACCTTCACGCATCTGGTATAAGTCACAGCCTGATGGGGCAGAAATTGATATTGACTCATATCATGATTTTTATAGCAACAGGGTACGAGGGTCTGGCGAGATGAATGCCAATATTTATCAGGATTTACGAACTCATCATAGAGATCTTTCCTGCCTGTTACTCGCCGATCTTTCACTATCTACCGATAGCTGGGTGAGCAACGATGCACGGGTTATAGACATCATACGTGAAAGCCTGTACCTGTTCTCAGAAACCCTGGCGAATAGTGGTGACGAACTCGCGATACATGGGTTTTCATCTCGTAATCGTAATCATGTTCGTTATCATCTGATCAAGCGTTTTACAGAACAGTATGGCGATGACGTGCGCAGCCGAATCCATGCAATCAAACCCGGTTTTTATACGCGTATGGGCGCAGCGATACGACATGCTTGTAATCACCTGCAAAATACGTCAGGCAAACAGAAGTTATTATTGATCCTGACAGATGGAAAGCCGAACGACCTGGATATATATGAAGGCAGATATGGCATGGAAGACACACGAAAGGCCATACAGGAAGCACATCACATGGGAATTCAGCCATTCTGCGTGACTATCGACAAGCAGGCTGGAGAGTATTTACCGTATATTTTTGGTGCAGGTCACTTTATTATGATCAAAAAGGCCATAGAACTACCCTCAAAGCTACCATTATTATACGCACGACTAACGCGCAATCATATCTAGCCATATTTTACAGCCAATATATTGACATTTGTTAATCATAGCTACACAGGTTGAATGTATGATGTATCCATCAAGTTCAATGGAGAAACAAATGAGCTTAACGGTAACTCATATCATGAGCGATGATCATCGTCACTGCGATCAACTCTTTATACCAGTTAATGATGCCGTATCGAGTAAGCGATGGACCCTTGCAGAGCAGCTAATACATACGGTTATTACCGAAATACACTACCATTTCCAGCTGGAAGAGTCTTCTCTTTTTCCTGAGTATGAAAGTGCAAGTGGTGAAGTTTTCGGCCCCACTGAAGTAATGCGTCGAGAACATACTAATATCAGAGGACTACTGGAGCTTCTCAAGCAGGCCATAACAACCCGAGATTCTTCACTGTATTTTGGTCAGTTCGAATCAATAAGCATTTATTTACAGCAACACAACATGAAAGAGGAAAATATTCTTTACCCTTTGATTGACAGTCATTACCAGAAAATGAACATCTCGATATCATCTGCATTAGATAAACTACGTAACAGGTTTGTATAAATCAATATGGATAATGAAATAACATTAGATGTGAGTGAGTTACAGCCTCCTGAGCCTATGGATATAGTACTCAATGCATTGAATGAACTGGATAGTGGCCAGTACATCAGAATGATCCACCGCATGCAGCCGCATCCACTCTACAATATTCTCATGGACAATGGGTATAGATACAAGGTAGACCAATCAAAAGATCTCATACATATTTATATCTGGAAAGGGGCAGATAAAACTGCAGAATCATACGTAAAACAGAATAGCTAATCAGTTGTGATAATAAAATGAACCCGGCTTTATTATCGCTCAACCAGGCACCGGACATTTCGACACCGCTGAAATACTTCGTAACAGCACCAGTATTTCTGATTTTAGCATGTCTTCAACTCCTCTATTATGGCCCAGACATCTTAGTCAATAGCTGGGAACCTGCGGTATTATCAATCGTCCACAGCTTCACGCTAGGCTTCATAAGCATGTGTATACTAGGTGCGCTTTTCCAGTTAATACCTGTCATTACTGGTGATTACCTAAGGCACTCCGGCCTCACCAGCCATCTGGTCTATATATTTTTTAATCTCGGCACTCTTTTGCTGATACTGGGTTTTCTCAGTGAATTAACGATCTTTCACAAGCTGGCACTCTACACCCTGATTCCAGCACTCGTTTTATTTACTGTTTATATTCTTCTACATATTGTACGCAGCCAGGCCAGGAGCGCCACAGCGTCTGGCATTATATTCTCCATCATCTCACTCTGTATAGCGATAGTATTCGCGGCTATTTTCCTTACCGCCTATATATGGCCAGACATGCCATTACTGAGGCAATATACCCATTTGCATATCCTGTGGGCGCTGATAGGCTGGGTCGGTTTTTCGGTGATTGCTGTTTCGTATCAGACAATTCCGATGTTTCATATTAGCAGGGAGTACCCAAATACATTGAAATCCCTGTTAATTCGTATCGTGTTTATCTGCCTTACACTCTACAGCATCAACCAGATATTCGAATTCAATCTACAAACACTCAATCGCTTATTATTGCTAACGATATTCATCTGCCTGTCACTATTTAGCTTGACCAGTATAAAGTTACTGATCAGTAGAAAAAAGAAAATGCCTGACACAAGCCTCCCTTACCTGTACCTGTCCAATAGCGCATTATTCGTCTGTAGCATTCTAATAGTATTGAGCCTGTTTGACATTGCAGACCTGTATACCCCTGCAATTATGGTTTTCCTGTTTGGCCTAACACTTCCTGTCATCATCGGTATGCTAACCAAAATAATTCCGTTCCTAACCTGGTATCACCTACATCGTCAGTTCAATCAATCTGGCGCCAGGATTAGATCTATTCCAGTAATGAATAACATCATCAACCTTAATCATTCACGATTGCTCTTCACTTTATATGCAATCTCTCTTTTTAGCCTGCTACTCACCCTGTTTAATGCTTATTTTTTCTTCTACCTTATGGCATTCAGCCTGTTAGCATTCAGCATCACACTGTTCTTTATACTGATTCGTGCTGTTCATATTTATACTGCTTTTTTATCAGAAACACCTAAATCCACCAGCGCCGCTTGATAAACGTCAAGGTCTTTTAAATCGCCAGGTATTCTACTATCGCTGTCAATCAGTAAATCCAAAAACCGCGTAACAGCCGATTTAACTGATTTAATTTATGGTCATGTGCGTTTGATAAAAATCAATTCAGATTTGTGTTAGCCATCACTAGCAAATTCGCTCAGGACCTTACCATCCACTGGAGAGAGGCAAGTATGAAAAAAACAAAACTGACGAGGCTATTTACGGTCACTTCTTTAGCCGCCTCAGCACTATTCGTTGGATCTGCTAATAGTTATGCAAAACCTAAACAGCCGACAATGAGTGAGGCGGATTTTGACACAGCCAAAACCTTATACTTTCAACGCTGCGCAGGCTGTCATGGTGTACTACGTAAAGGCGCTACAGGTAAAAGCCTTGAGCCCAAAGAAACGCTAAAGAAAGGACAGCAAAGACTCGAAAAAATCATAGCGCTGGGCACAGAAGGCGGCATGAACAATTTCGATGACATAATGTCACCCAAAGAAATCAGCCTTCTAGCGACCTATATACAGATTGACCCACCTAAACCACCTGAAATGTCACTTTCACTAATGAAAGAGCGACATAAGGTTTATGTAAAGCCAGCCGATTATCCATCTAAACCACTGCACAATCGTAACTGGAAAAACTTCTTCCTTGTCATAGAACGCGATGTAGGTAAGGTCGCCGTAGTTGATGGCGACACACATGAAATTGTTACTCATGTCGAAACGGGTTATGCCGTACATGTTCTCAAAGCAGCTGAGCATCATAAAAAACTACACGCCAAGGATGCTGGTCGTTTCTGGTATACCATGGGACGCGATGGCAAGCTGACAAAAATCGACCTCTGGCAAAAACCTGAAAAAATGCGTGTAGCTGAGGTACAAATTGCCTATGACGCACGCGACGTTGCCGTATCCGGTGATGGTAAATATATTATCGGCGGCGGATACTGGCCACCTCACTTCGCTATCGTTGATGCAGATACGATGGAACCATTAAAAGTCGTATCATCGCGCGGCGTTAATGTTGATGGTGACTATGTCGAAGAATCTCGTGTTGCGGCTATTTATGACACACCTAACCAGTCTTCCTGGCTAGTTGCGATGAAAGAGCTAGGACAGATGTGGCAAGTTGATTATTCTGATATCGACAATCTTCGTATCGATAAAATTGATTCCGCAAAATTCCTGCATGATGGTTTCTTCGATCCTACCGGCCGTTATTTCCAGATAGCCGCTAACGCATCAGACAAGATGGTTGTTGTCGATACACAGACTCGTAAACTCGAAGCCATGATCGATACCGACAAGTTGCCGCATCCTGGCCCTGGCGCAAACTGGATAGACCCCAAATGTGGTCCAGTCGCAGGTACAACACATCTTGGCACAGGCCTTGTCACTGTATGGGGTAACGATCCTAAGAACCATCCTGATAACGCCTGGAAGATCTGCTACGAAGTTGAAACGGATGGCGCAGGCGTGTTCATCAGAACACATCCCAAATCGAAATATGTCTGGGCCGATCAGACCAAACACCCCGAACCTGAAATCCAGCAATCTATCCAGGTGTTTGACAAAGAAACCCATGAGATCGTCAAGACAATTCGCTTAACGGAAAAGAAAGGCTATGCAGCTGTTCACTTCGAGTTTAATGCCGATGGTTCCGAAGTGTGGGTGTCTGTCTGGAATCGCTCTGATTCAAAACAACCCAATGGAGAAATCGTCGTATTTGATTCGAAGACCCTTAAAGAGAAAAAACGCATCAAAGGACTGTATGCACCAACAGGCAAGTTTAATGTTTATAACAGAACCAACCATGTAACCTGAGGAGGGGAAATCGGGGCAGTTGCCGTTGACTGCCCCGAATTTCTTTGACTTTACTAGCACCGTCAATTCTGGAGTACGTTATGTTCGCGCTTTATAAACACCTTCTAAACCGAAAGATTATTCTTGGTACAACCGTTGGTGTCGCTCTTTTCTTTATGATTGTCGGTGTAATTTTCTGGGGTGGTTTTAATACGGCAATGGAAGCAACAAACACCCTGAGCTTCTGTATAAGCTGTCATGAAATGGAAGATAATGTCTATACAGAATACAAGGAAACGGTTCATTACACTAATCGCGCAGGTGTAAGGGCGACCTGTTCTGATTGTCACGTACCCGACCCATGGGTACATAAAGTCGTGCGCAAAATACAGGCAAGTAATGAAGTTGTTCACAAGGTATTAGGCACTATAAACACCGCAGAAAAATTTGATCAGAAACGCCTGAAAATGGCACGCAATGTCTGGAATACCATGAAGCAGACCGACTCGAGAGAGTGTCGTAACTGTCACGACTTTGCCACCATGAACCCAGATACTCAGAAAGGCAGAGCCAGGAAACAGCATCTAAACGCCATGAAGTCGGGCAATACCTGTATTGACTGTCACAAAGGTATCGCTCATAAACAAGTCCATGATCAGTTAACGGAAGAAGAACTTGAATTACTCGAAAAACCAGATCCTTCTACCATCAAGCCTTTAGCACCACAGTGGGCAGCCCTTGAAGCACCCGCCAAACCTGCTGAGACAAGTACAACCCCTCAAGTAGCAACCAGTCAAGCACCTGAACAGGAAACACCTGTCAGCTCTCAGCTTGCCGCTGTAGAGATCACACAGGAAACTTCACCTGCTGTTGCTGATACGCCATCACATAATAGCAAGGAAAAAGACACATCCTCTCAACAGACTCAAAGCAACAGTGAAATTAACTGGGATAATGTTGCATCCCGTGAAATTACCGTCTTCTACCCTGGTCAGGCATCAATGGAATGGGTATTAAGCCGCGAGCATGGAGGAAAGCGCGCCTTTAATTCCGGTGATCGCTGCTTCGACTGCCATGAGGAAGAGCTGGTTGATATTGGCAACAAAATTGTCAACGCAGAAAAAGAAATGAAAGTTGGCAAACAGGACGCGAACATGGAACCCACCCCTATTCCTGACAAGCGCGGAAGTTTCCCGGTTAATGTTCAGGCGGCATATAGCAATGACAAGCTGTACTTCAGATTCCAGTGGAAAAACGCCAATCATGCACCTGCACCTTTTGCCAGTGGCGGAAAAATGGACCCTGACAACCCAGTTAAACTGGCAATCATGCTTGCCACTGACCAGGTTGAGTATGCAGATCGTGCGGGATGCTGGGGAACCTGTCATGCTGACATACGCACTATGCCCTATGCGGCAGACCAGGTGGCGATTGATTCCCATTCCCTGGAAACTGCACGCGACGGAGTCACAAAGTATCTCTCTGAGAGTCGAACTGAAATTAACCTTAAATCACGTAATGGCTCACTCGGCGGATGGGATAAGTTAAAAGAAAATGCTGATATTGAGGCAGAATTAGCTAATGGTCATTTCATGGATTTATTACGCTACCGTTCCGGTGACAATCTGGCAGAGAATGGATACATCCTTAAAGAACGTTACAACAATGGTGGTACTGGAATTGAAGCCACTGGATCTCTCAATAATGACACATGGACCGTCGAACTATCACGTCCCATTCACTCAGATAAACCTGGTGATATAAACCTCGACACCTCGTCTATTTATAATATTGGCTTTGCTATACATGATGATTACTCCACAGCACGCTTCCATCATGTCTCGCTTGGTTACAAACTTGGATTTGAAAATGCCCAGACTGAAATCAATGCTAAAAAACTGTAATTCACTCAGGGCTATGGAGGGATAAAACATGATGCTACATACATATGTTACACAATTCATTCTTGCAACGCTGATGGTCGTTGTCTTCCCTGTCTACTTTGCCTATTCAACTGAATGGGTCGCACCAGACAAACCCGCCAGCCAACCTGTTGAAGTTGCTCCTGTTGATGTTGCTATTGAGAAGTTTAAATTTGTGCCACAGGAGATAACCGTAACGCCTGGAACCACCATACGCTGGACAAATCGTGAGAAGCGCCAATATCACAATGTGTGGTTCGAAAAATCTGGCGAACAGGAACCTGATTACCTCTTCCCTGATGACACCTATGATAAAACATTCAATGAGCCTGGCACATTTCCATACCGTTGTGGGCCCCACCCTAAAATGATGGGAGTTGTTTATGTCAAATCATCATAGCACGGTCTATCTAGTGGGCGCAGGCCCTGGTGACCCAGATCTACTTACTGTGAAGGCCCTGAGACTGATTCAGCAAGCCAGCGTAATCGTCTATGACCGTCTAGTTTCAGAGGCAATACTCAAACTCATCCCGAACGGTACACAGAAAATTTATGTTGGTAAATCCACAGGTCAGCACCACATGTGTCAGGATGAAATCAATCAGTTACTCTGTAATCTGGCAAAATCCAGACGACCTGGCCATGCAAGGATGATTGTAAGACTCAAAGGCGGCGACCCATTTATTTTTGGCCGTGGAAGTGAAGAGGCGCAGGCACTTGTGAGCAACGGCATACATTTTGAATATGTACCAGGCATTACTGCGGCAGCAGCTGTCAGTGCCTATGCTGGCATACCATTGACCCATCGGGGTATCGCCAGAAGCGTTCGCCTTGTAACCGGCCATTGCAGAGAAAACCAGCCGCTTGATCTTAACTGGGACAGCCTTGTTGACACACAAACCACACTGGTTTTTTACATGGGACTAGCCAGCCTCTCACAATTAAGTGACCGGCTTATAGCGGCTGGCATGCCAGCATCGACACCTGCTGCGGTGATTGAAAATGGTACTCAGGCTGGTCAGCGCCGTTGCATTTCTACGATTAAAAATTTACCAGAGGAAATCCAGCATCAGCAGATTCAGTCACCTGCGCTGATCATTATTGGCGAGGTCGTTAACTTTGCCCATCAGCTAGACTGGTTTTTACCGGGTGAGCAACAGCATTATGAATATAAACAACCTGTTGTACACTAGTTTCGTCGCACTATTGATAGTATCGACCAATATTGGCGCACAATCACTTAGCGATACGCGCAAGCAGGAACTCGCGCACCTCCTGAAGCATGATTGCGGCTCATGTCACGGCATGACGCTAAAAGGTGGACTCGGCCCCGCACTACTGGCTGATAATCTGCAGGACAAGGATGATGAGTTTTTATTCCTTACCATACAACATGGTCGCCCTGGCACGCCAATGCCTCCATGGAAAGAGCAGCTCAGTCCACAGGACATACACTGGCTTATTCAACTTATCAGGCAGTAATCTCGGAACTAAAAGCGAAAGACTTATGCATCTTACTTACCTCGTACTCATCAGTTTCTTACTTGTCTCATGCAGCACTGATAACCTGCGTGGCACGGGTGATCTTGGACTCATTATTGAACGTGCCAGCGGTAGTCTACAGCTTGTCGAACATAGCCAGAATACCTCACTCGCTCAAATTCAGGGTCTGGGCGATCTTTCACATGCTTCTATTGTCTATTCCCGAGATGCACGCTACGCCTATGTGTTCGGTCGCGACGGCGGCCTGAGTAAAATCGACCTGCTGACACAGTCTATTGTTAAGCGTGTCATTCAGTCTGGCAATAGTATTGGTGGTGCCATCTCACAGGACGGCAAGCTCGTTGCAGTTTCCAATTATGACCCGGGAGGCGTTAAGATTTTCGATGCACATACCCTTGATCTCATTGTCGACATCCCTGCAATTTACGACGGAAATAGACAGTCCAAAACCGTTGGCCTGGTAGACGCTCCAGGCCAGCGCTTTATTTTTTCTCTCTATGATGCGGGTGAAATCTGGATTGTCGACATGAAACAGCCACAGCAACCCGTCATCCAGAAATTTACCGATATTGGACACTTACCCTATGATGCATTAATTACATCTGATGGCCGTTATTATATTGCCGGACTATTCGGAGAAGATGGACTCGCACTACTTGATTTATGGCATCCGGAAGATGGTGTCAGGCGTATTATGAATGACTATGGTCGTGGCCAGCAAAAACTGCCCGTCTATAAAATGCCTCATCTGGAAGGCTGGACTCAGGCTGGCGATAAAACGCTACTCCCTGCCGTCGGCCAACACGAAGTGCTGGTTATGGATCATCAATGGCAACAGCTCAAGCGCATTCCTGTTCATGGGCAACCCATCTTCGTCATGAGTCGCCCCGATCACCGTCAGATGTGGGTAAACTTTGCGCATCCGCGAAATGACACCATCCAGATAATCGACACTGAGCGTCTGGAGGTTATTAAAACCCTGACGCCTGGTAAAGCGGTATTACATATGGAATTCACACCCAGAGGGGATCAGATATGGATTTCCATTCGCGACGAAGACCGAATAGATATTGTCGATACAGAAACCTTCAGAACCATTGACAGTCTGCAGGCAAGCAAGCCTTCCGGTATATTTTTTACAAATCGTGCACATATAACCGGGCTGTAGCATTTTCCAAAATTGCCTTTGGTCAAGGCATCTCTCTGGCTACCAGACTATCTTGAGCCCTACGTGTACAGGAGCCTGAGTATGTCTTCTCAATCAGATATAACAGACAGCCTTTCTTCTCAACAACCCGTTGGTGAGTTGATTCAGCAATGCCTGAATCGCTTTCAGCATAATCTTCCCCTTAGTCCTACACCATATGCCGATATGGCATATGAGCTTGGCATAGAGGAATCGCAATTGTTAGAGATACTCTCACAACTCAAACAGCAGGAAATTATTAGCCGTATTGGCGCTGTCTTCAGAGCTAATCGTGTTGGCGTGAGCACACTTGCTGCCATGGCAGTCCCCGAACAACGCCTGCAAGCTGTTGCTGACATCGTGAGTTCATATTCTGCAGTTAATCATAATTATGAACGTGAACACCATTTTAATTTATGGTTTGTTGCCACAGCAGAAACGTCTGATGCGTTATTCACAACCCTTCAGGAAATACAGGCACGCACAGGCATTGTCATTCTCAGTCTACCCATGGAAAAGGATTATCATATCGATCTGGGTTTCCCTTTAACACTCATCGAAGGGGGCATTGGGTGATTGAACAACGCGCACTAATAGCCGAACTCCAGAAAGGCCTGCCACTTGTATCCCGTCCCTATGCTGAAATTGCCCGACGCATTCAATGCAGTGAACAGGAGGTGATCCAGGCGATTGATACGATGCAATCAAAAGGAGATATCAAACGAATGGGTATAGTCGTGCGCCATCGTCAACTTGGCTACACAGCAAACGCCATGGTGGTATGGGATATTCCTGATCATCAGGTTGATGAACTGGGTGTATGTTTTGGACAGTTTGATTTTGTGACCTTAAGTTATCGTCGGCCTCGACATCGACCTGACTGGCCCTACAACCTGTTCTGTATGATACACGGCAAAGATCGCCAGGATGTACTGTGTAACCTTCAGCTGATTATTCATAGTTGCAAGGTTGAACATATTCCACATTCTGTGCTGTTCAGTAAGCAATGTTTCAAACAGAGAGGTGCGCTTTATATTCATAATCAAACATCTAAAGGAGATCAGTATGCAGTTAAATGATACCGATCGACTGATCATCAATCAGCTACAGGGTGAATTCCCTGTTTCTGCTAACCCCTGGAAAACTGTATCGCAACAATTAGGAATTGCTGAAGATAAACTGTTAGCACGTATCGACAGGCTTCAACAACAGGGCTATATCAGCCGCTTCGGCCCTATATACAATGCCCAGCAGATGGGTGGTGGTTTGAGCCTTGCTGCACTCAGAGCAGAACCAGAAGACTATACACGGGTTGCCTCCATTGTTAATGAGATGGATGCAATCGCACATAACTACGAACGTGAACACCACCTCAATATGTGGTTTGTCATTGCAACCGAAAATTCAGATGACGTGTATCAGGTTATCCAGCAGATTGAATATAAAACGGGATGCAAAGTTTATAACATGCCGAAACTTGAAGAATTTTATCTCGGTCTTAAGCTTGAGGTGTAGCCATGCAGGCATCACAGCAACAATATAAAGACACTGAATTATCAGCCCGTATCACACCCATTGAGCGCAGGATTATCGAAGAATCACAGGCGGGCTTACCCTTAACCAGAACACCATATCAGGACATCGCAGATAAACTTGGGCTGCATACGCATACCGTTCTGGATTGCATCTCATCCATGCAGGCCAGAGGCATTATACGAAGAATCGGAATCATCCCGAATCATTACAAGCTTGGATACATAGCCAATGGTATGAGCGTATGGAATGTAGATGACGATAAAGTAAGTGAACTCGGCGAATTAATTGGGCAACTTGATTTTGTCAGCCACTGTTATAAGCGACCTCGACATCTGCCACACTGGCCCTACAACCTGTTCGCTATGATTCATGCCAGAAGCCGTGATGAGGTCATCGAATATGCACAACAGATTTCACAACGACTTGGCATACATGACCATGGCAGTGACATATTATTTAGCACGCGAATACTAAAAAAAACCGGCCTCAGAATTTCATCGCGATAAACAGGCACACAGGTATATATTATGTTTAGAATGTCTCAATTTATGCAACATCTCGTCACCGACGAACCCGTCGGGCCGCAGCGCAAGCCTCCAGGTCCTGTTGTCATCTGGAATCTGGTGCGTCGCTGCAACCTCACCTGTAAACACTGCTATTCCATTTCTACTGACAAGGACTTCCCTGGCGAACTAACGACACAACAGGTCTATAGTGTAATGGATGACCTGAAACGTTTTCATGTACCCGTTCTCATCCTGTCTGGCGGCGAGCCTCTAATGCGAGAAGATATTTTCGAGATCTCCCATCGTGCCAAAAAAATGGGGTTTTATGTTGGTCTATCCACTAATGGAACACTCATTAATGCAACTAACATTAAAGATATAGCTGCTGTCGGCTATGACTATGTTGGTATCAGCATCGATGGAATTAAACAGACACACGACTATTTCCGACGACGTGAAGGCGCATTCGATGAATCCATGCACGCCATCGCCCTTTGCAAACAACACGCTATTAAAGTCGGCATACGCTTTACACTAACCCAGGACAATGCCCACGAGTTAACTGATGTTTTATCCCTGATGAATGAACATCATATCGATAAATTTTATCTTTCTCATCTTAACTATGCGGGCCGAGGGAATAAAAATCGTCAGGATGATGTATTTCATAATATCACACGAAAAGCCATGAACCTGTTATTTGATACCTGCTATCAGGCGACAGTAAACAACCTCAACAGGGAATTCGTGACCGGCAATAACGATGCCGATGGTGTCTACTTCCTACACTGGCTCGCAGAGCGTTTTCCACACAAAGTTGAAGAAATGAAAAAGCGCCTTGAAAACTGGGGTGGTAATGCATCCGGGGTCAACATTGCGAACATCGACAATCTGGGTAATGTTCATCCGGACACCTTCTGGTGGGACTATTCCCTTGGCAATGTTAAGGAACGCGCATTTTCTGATATCTGGCAGGATACCAGCGACCCACTAATGTCTGGATTCAAAATGCAACAACGTCCGCTCAAAGGGCGCTGTGCTGCTTGCCTATATAAACGTATTTGCGGTGGGAACACGCGCGTGCGCGCATATCAATTAACCGGTGACCCATGGAATGAAGATCCCGCCTGTTATTTATATGACAAGGAAATTGGAATCACAGGACACCAGGAGCGCATACAAAATCGCCCTTATGATGGCCGACTTAAAACTATTCATATTCCGCATATGAATATGTAAACGGAAATAACCATGAAACGTCTGCTTACCCTGTTCTTATTCACTCTACTTTTCCACAACATCGCTCAGGCTTCCGCAGATACCGCTGCCCTTTTTAAACAGCATTGTGCTAGTTGCCATGGTACAGAGCGCCTTGGCGCAATGGGTCCGGCGCTAATACCAGAAAACCTGAAACGTCTGAAAAAAACACAGGCAACCGATGTCATTCTAAATGGTCGTATTGCGACTCAAATGCCCGCATTCAAGAAAATTCTCGACGAGCAACAGGTAAATTCACTGGTCAGTTTTATTTATAAACCTCTCTCTACTATGCCCGTCTGGGATTTACAGCAAATCCGCTCCAGCCAGATCATACATCATGACAACCTGAATCTTGACGCCACGCCACTCTGGCAGGCCGACCCTTTAAACCTGTTTATTGTCGTTGAGCTAGGTGATCATCATGCCACATTATTAAATGGAGATAGCTTTACACCCATTCATCGATTCCAGACCCGCTTCGCTTTACATGGTGGCCCCAAATATTCACCAGACGGTAGATATGTCTATTTCGGTTCACGTGACGGGTGGGTAACCAAGTATGATATTTATCATTTAAAAGTCGTCGCCGAAATACGAGCAGGCATCAATATGCGCAATGTCGCCGTATCCAGTGATGGTCGATATGTTATCGCTGGCAATTATCTACCCCATTCACTTGTCGTACTATCTGCATATGACTTATCCCCGTTAAAAGTAATTCCTGTCGCGACTGATGATGGCAAAACATCTCGTGTCAGTGCCGTCTACGACGCAGCTCCCCGCAACACCTTTATAGCTGCACTTAAGGATGTAAAACAGGTATGGGAGATATCCTATGAAGATGAGCCACCCGCAGGATTCTCAGGCTGGGTGCATGATTACCGAAAAGAAGCGACTGATGCCGCACAGAATGAACGCTTTCCGGTGAGACAGATTCATACTAATGACTATCTCGATGACTTTTTTTTCAACCAGGATTACGACTTGATTATTGGCGCATCACGCGACAGTAAGGGCCAGGTGGTCAACCTGGATCTGGGCAGGGTTACTCATAAAATTGATTTGCCGGGTATGCCCCATCTGGGTTCAGGTATTACGTGGCAGTATCAGGGTAGAACGGTACTTGCCACACCTAATTTAAAAGATGGTGCTGTTAGTATTATCGATATGGAAAACTGGCAACTCATTAAACGTATCGAAACACTGGGGCCGGGTTTTTTCATGCGTAGCCATGAGAATTCACCCTATGCATGGGTTGACGTTTTCTTTGGCCCCAACAAAGAAGCCGTACACATTATCGACAAAGCAACACTGGAAATTATTCGTACAATAAAGCCTGCACCGGGTAAAACAGCCGCACATGTTGAATTTGATAAAACTGGCAAACATGCCATTCTGAGTATCTGGGACGATAATGGCGCCATCATTGTCTATGACGCCAACACACTCAAGGAAGTAAAACGTATCGCGATGCGTAAACCCTCAGGCAAATACAATGTATATAACAAAATAACTCGCTCAGCCGGTACCAGCCATTAAAAAAGCCTCTCTCAAAATGAGAGAGGCTTAATCTCATCACCATAGCAGCAATTATTCACTATGCTCTGATGCAGACTTCCATGCTATTCAAATTCTGCACGCTCTGCCTCAAGTTTCGCCAGACTAATATGCTTACCCAGCTCAGCATCGAAGTTTGCCCAATCCTTGAACTCCAGTAACGCCGCCTCAACCCTGGGCTTCATTTCGAAATCTTCCAGGCCATCATCATAATATTTTGACACTTCTGTATATAGCGTATCGTAATACTTGCGCTGCATTTCGATAATGGAAACATCACCGGTCATACCATGGCCTGGCACATAGTATTTAGCCTCCAGACCAATTGCCAGATCCAGTACCTTAACCAGGTCACGGAAACTCCCATCGTCCATACCCAGGATACGCTCGTAACCAACATTATCGCCGGTAAATACCGTCGAGCCTTCCACGTACTCAATTATGATATCAGTACCACTGTGATCAATACCATGGGAATAGATACGGAACGTGAGGCCGGCGATTTTCATCGTCTTACCATTTGACGTGGATACATCTGGATAGACAATTTCTGTTTTTGCTGTAATTCCATTAGTCAGATTTATTAGACGGCTATGCCAGCTTTTTCCTTCGCCGGCACGCGCCTTATCGATCATACGTTGATCGGCTATGATTTTGACATCAGGAAATGCTTTCTTGATTGCATCATTACCCAGCCAGTGATCACCGTGGATATGTGTATTAAAAACATGACTCACAGGCTTGTCTGTAACTTTAGCAATTTCACGCAACAACATCTCACCGGTTTCCACACTCGAGCCCGGGTCTACGACAATCACACTTTTACCCGCAACAATAAACGCAGGATTATTCATAAAACCACGATTTTCTTCGGTCGGAAATTCGCGGGGGCCATGTACCACATAAACCGTGTCATTAATTTTTTCGGCACTGAACTGCTCAAAAAATTCGACTCCAGCCAGCGCAATATTAAAAGGCAGCATAAAAAGCAGCATGCAGATAATATTTTTCATCATCAAACCTCATACGGAGATATAGTTTACAAAGAGCCTGTCACAGGAAACAGACTCTAACAGGGGGCGACTAGATATTACGCAATCAGGGCAACATCTTTTTGTGCCTGTATATTCACGCTACAAAGTGGTATACCTACCGCAAGACCAGGAAAATACTGTATATATTATTGTAGTAATTCTATTTTAGCTGTTCCAGCAGAGCATCCCTGAAAGCATAGACAGCGCTATCGGCACGCTGACCATCAGCAAACGATACATGTATCGTGCTACGGCTATCGGATACCTGTTGAACCAGTTTTAACTTAAGTTTATTCTGCGCCTGGCTGACACCTGATTTTTCTTTCGCTTTGAAATTTGACTCTTCATATTCTTCACTATCTTCTATATCGACATCCTTACCAAACAGTGAACTGAACCAGCCTTCATCGCTTTCTTTCTTTTTACTAACCTTCAGGCTCCCAACGCTCACAACCAGAGTGCGTGCCTGTTCGATGACTTCGAGTGTTTCAGCGCCTACACGATCAAGTGCGACGCGCAAACGCGCCCATACATGCTCGGGTATGCCCGATACGGTAATCTGATTCTGCTTACCCTCAGTCGCATATGCTCTTGGCTGTAGTGTTTTATAACCGGCTAGCACACCTGTAGCCTGCTGCTTGCCAGCACCTGCAAACAGCAGGAACCGGTACAGCATCTCGCGTTCCAGCACAGCTTCGGACTGGCGTTGCTGCCATTGAGTTACATCGTCATTAACAACAATCTGCATACCACGATGTGCGGCATAGAGGCGTGATGTTTTACTGTCGACGGCTTCTACACGCAGACGAAAACGATCCTTGTAGTCGGGACTAAACCTTCCCAGCCAGCCAGACGTTTCTCCATCATGGGTATTAAGAAACTCATTCATCCAGTCGGTATCGATCTGCCCGATGACTTTATCCACGCGGCTAACGGCGATACCTTCGGTAGCCAGAAATTCCGGTAAAGTGCTCCACAGGGTTTCTACGTCGAGGTCAACTTCCAGATAATGCAATCCATCCTCATGCTTAAGCCGCATACCCGAGAACGTGGGTGAAATACTGACCGTCTCTTTGGTTTCACCATTTGCATGACGATCCAGAGCTTCCTTACCAGGCTTTGGCAGGCGCAAGGCGCGACTGGTATCAGGCGCTGTCAGGCGTGGCGGAATTTCAAGCCCCTGTGCTGATCGCGCATCCAGGTACTCTGGACGCTGTTCGCCATCGGAGCTGCAGGCCGTTAGTGTGGCCAGAAGAATGCTACTCACAAATACCGTTTGTAAACGGCAAAAACTACGTAAATTTCTCATTATAAAGCGCCCGCCTGGCGCATCGCCTGGCGTAATATGTCGTGATACTCTGCTGACAGTGGCGTCAGCGGCAGACGAATACCTGATGGAATCATTGCCATTTCTGCCAGTGCCCACTTAACGGGAATCGGGTTCGCCTCAACAAACAGCTTGTCATGTAGACCCTTAAGGGGCTCATTCAGTTCCTCTGCTCGGCTGCGCTCACCTGCGAGTGCAGCTTCACACATATCGGCCATCGCTTTAGGCACCAGATTATTGGTAACCGAAATCACGCCATTACCACCCTGCAACATAAATTCCGTACCGGTCTCATCATCACCCGAGTAGATATCAAAATTATCGCCACATAGTTCCCGAATACGATGCAGTCGACTCAGGTCACCTGTAGCTTCCTTGATACCGATAATATTGGAAATTTCACTCAGGCGTGCCACAGTCTCTGGCAACATATCACAGGCGGTTCGACCGGGTACGTTATAGAGAATCTGCGGAATAGGAACCGTATCCGCAATTAACTTATGGTGCAGAAACAGTCCTTCCTGAGTGGGCTTGTTATAGTATGGGGTGACTAGCAGACAGGCATCGGCACCAGCCTCCATCGCGCAACGTGTCAGGCTGATCGCCTCAGTGGTTGAATTAGCACCCGTTCCCGCGATCACAGGTATACGATTATTTACCATATCAACGGTACGACGAATGACTTCACAATGCTCTTTTTCATCCAGTGTCGCCGATTCACCTGTGGTGCCAACAGAGACAATGGCCGAGGTACCATTTTCAATATGAAACTCGACCAGCCTCGCCAGACTTTCGAAGTCGACCGAGCCATCGGAATGCATTGGGGTCACCAGGGCGACCATACTGCCACGAAACATGCTGTATAACCTTCTCGCGTATATCTTGGAGGTGCGGCCTAAGGGGTATTCCCCAGCCATATCAAGCGGGAAATGGTACTTGTCTCACCGCGTATTTACAAGCTTAACGGCTGCCCACACCTAGATTATTGCTTTCGATGCACGATGCTTTAATATTCCCTTATCTGTACGACAAACCATATTAAAGATAGCGACATGACACAGTCTCTTGTACTAACCGCGATGGGTGAAGACCGTCCCGGTATTGTTAACGACCTCACCGAGGTTCTGCTGGATGCCAGCCTGAATATTGAAGATAGCCGCATGAGCCTGCTGGGTGGCGAGTTTGCCATGATCCTGCTGGTGAGCGGTGACAAATCCGCCATCAGCCAGCTGGAAAACAACCGGGAAGCCCTTGAAAACAGGCTCAAGCTAAGCCTGATGATCAAGCCAACCGCCCGCCGCAGCACGCCAACAGATTGCCATAGCTACAGCATACGCGTCGAGGGTATGGATAATCCGGGTATTGTTCATAAACTGGCGCGCTACCTGTCACAGCAGAATATCAATATCGTCAACCTGCAAACCCGTAGCAGCCATGCACCCCACACTGGCACACCCATCTTTACCGTGGATATGCAGGTCGATATACCTGCCCAGGCTGATATCACAGGTATCGAGGACGGTTTTATCAAGACCTGTGATGCGCTCAGTATGGACGCCGAATTTACTGCTAACTAATCCTGTATATCTGGAGACACCATGCCCGTTGCACTTAATAAAAAAGTACCTGCATTCAGCGCCGAAGCGACCGGCGAGCAAACCGTGAGCCTTAAAGATTTCAAGGGAAAGAACCTCGTTATCTACTTCTACCCTAAGGACAACACACCGGGCTGCACCCAGGAAGGCCAGGACTTTCGTGACAACTACAGCAAGTTCAAACGCGCCAAAACCGTTGTGCTGGGCGTCTCCCGCGACTCCTTACGCACCCACACCAACTTCAGGGCAAAGCACGAATTTCCTTTTGACCTTATCTCGGATCCAGAAGAAGCATTATGCAAGCTGTTCGACGTCATCAAGCTGAAGAAAAACTACGGACGTGAATATATGGGCATCGAGCGCAGCACCTTTCTTATTGATTCTAAAGGCTTTTTGCGCGAAGAATGGCGTGCTGTGAAAGTTAAAGGTCACGTGGATGAGGTACTGGCTGCCTGCAAACAGCATAAGCCCGACTAGCGCTCCCCTTGTTATGCGCTAAATCAATACCCATTTCCGGGATATCGATACACTGTGGTGGCATATATGTTCATTGACCTCAGGTTTAACTGCCATTAAAAATGATAATAATTATCATTGCCAGCACCGTGTAAATGATATACACTCTCATTTAAGTATTTTGCGATATACCCGGAGATACCTGCCCCATGACAACCATGATTCCCGCCACTGCGACTCGCAACGGCACAAGCTACTCGCTATCACTGGCCAAGCCAGGGGACCGTGTACGGGTAACCGATATCATCGCAGACAAACATCTAAAGAAGCGACTGGTTAGCATGGGTGTTTCAACACATGCCCGCCTGCACGTTATTCAGCGTCGTGGCGATGCGACAGTGATCGGCTTCGACGCCAGCCGTATTGCAATTGGCTCTGGCATGTCCAGCAGCATCATGGTCTGTACCATCTAGTACACAACATCCTCCATGAGTAAAGCCTGCTGCGACACCGACACTAACACCGGTGACACCTCTCCCCATTACACGATTGGCCTGCTGGGTAACCCCAACTGCGGTAAATCCACCCTGTTCAATGTTCTCACTGGCTCACGCCAGAAAATTGGTAACTGGCCCGGTGTCACGATTGATCGCAAGGTAGGCCAGTTCGACGTCGAAGGTGTACCTTTCGACGTTGTCGACCTGCCCGGTGTTTACTCTCTGGATAACAGTGCACGTTCGCTGGATGAAAAAGTCACCCGTGACTATATTCTCTCGTCTGAACCGGACCTGATTGTTAATGTCCTTAATGCCTCCAATCTGGAACGTAACCTCTATCTGAGTGGTCAGCTGCTGGAAATGCAGGTGCCGATGATTATCGCACTCAATATGATGGATCTTGCGGATGTACATGACATCAAGATCGACATCGACGAACTGGAACAGCAGTTCGGCTGCCCGGTCATTGCTATTACCGCACACAAGAACATCGGCATCGACAGCCTCAAGCAGCGCATGCTGGCGGCCTCAAAAACCCATAGCCTGCCCGCACGCCAGCTACCGTATTCAGACGCCATCGAGACGGCGGTAGAAGAACTGCTGGCAGCGATCCCCGAAGATCAAAAATGCGGCCATGTAAACTGCCGCTGGATGGCGGCCCAGGTACTGGACGGTGACAGCGGTGTCGAAGACTTCAAGACTATTAACCAGGGCATCCTTGATCATGCCAGAGAACTGCGCCAGCGTATCGAAGCCGACGCCGGGGAAGAGATCGATATTCTGCTGGCTGACTGCCGCTATGGGTTTGCTCGCACAGTGACCGAAGCCGTCATTTCTCGTCCCGATGAATACCGTTACAGCCTGTCTGACAAAATCGACAACATCGTACTTAACCGTTTTCTTGGAATACCAATATTCCTCGGCATTATCTATCTGATGTTCCTGTTTACCATCAACCTCGGCGGTGCCTTTATCGACTTTTTCGATATAACTGCGGGGGCCATCTTTATCGACGGCTTCGGCCAGCTGCTCACTGGAATCGGCCTGCCCGACTGGCTGGTCGTTATTCTCGCCAATGGTCTGGGTGGTGGCATCCAGGTCGTCGCAACCTTTATACCGATTATTGGTTTCCTGTACCTGTTTCTGTCTGTTATCGAAGGCTCCGGCTACATGATGCGCGCCGCCTTCGTAGTGGACCGTTTTATGCGCACCCTCGGCCTGCCAGGTAAAGCGTTTGTTCCCCTGATCGTTGGTTTTGGTTGTAACGTGCCATCCATCATGGCGACCCGCACCCTGGAAAATCACCGGGAACGCGTTATTACCGTAATGATGGCACCCTTCATGTCATGCGGTGCACGCCTGTCAGTATATGCCCTGTTTGCCGCCGCCTTCTTCCCGGTCGGTGGGCAGAATATCGTCTTTATCCTGTATCTGGTGGGCATTATCTTTGCCATCCTCACCGCCCTGGTTATCAAGAGCACACTGCTACCTGGTGAGGCTTCTCCTTTCCTGATGGAACTGCCAACCTACCATGTCCCCAAACCCCGTGATGTACTGCTGCGCACCTGGTCACGCCTCAAGGGCTTCCTGGTTGACGCCGGTAAGCTGATTATCCTGATGGTACTGGTAATTAACTTCCTCAACTCCTGGGGTACCGACGGCAGTTTTGGTAACGAAGATAAACCCGACTCGGTACTAAGCGCTATCAGTCGCACCATTACTCCGGTCTTCTCCCCGATGGGTATAGAAGAAGATAACTGGCCAGCCACCGTTGGTATCTTTACCGGCATACTGGCCAAAGAAGTTGTGGTGGGTACACTGGATGCCATCTACTCAGAAATCGACCAGCCGGTGTCAACGGACGCTAGCGAGCCGGAAGCCACGCCAACTTTCAGTGAGTCATTCAGCGAGGCCCTGCAGAGTATTCCAGCCAACCTGATGGATGTGCTTAACAGCCTGACTGACCCAATGGGCTTCCGCGTACTGGAATCTACCTCGGACCAGCTGAGTGCCGCCGAGGAGCAGGATGTGGATACCGCCACCTTTGGTGCGATGGTGAAGCGCTTTGACGGCCAGGTGGGTGCTTTTGCCTACCTGCTGTTTATTCTGCTTTATGCACCTTGTGTAGCCGCCACCGCAGCCATCTACCGTGAAGCGGGCACTCGCTGGATGTGGTTTGCCCTCACCTGGAGCACTGGCATGGCCTACTCAGCAGCCACCCTGTTCTACCAGGTCGCACGTTTTGATCAGCACCCTGCCAGCTCAACGGGCTGGATCATCGGCATTATAGCGGCAGTGACACTAACGCTGTTGGTGCTTCGACGCATCGGCCGACAGCAACATCACCTGCAGGGTGCATCCGCATGATTCTGACTCAGGTTCGTGATTACCTGCGTAGTCGAGGCCAGGCACCGTTACGCGATATGGCACTGGAATTCGATATGGAACAGGATGCTATCCGCCCTATCGTCGAACAGTGGATTGCCAAGGGCAAGGTACGCAAGTTGCCACAGGGCACAGCCTGTGGTGGCGGCTGTAACAGCTGCGAACCACAGACCATCGAGCTCTACGAGTGGATCGGCTAAACCCCGACTCACCCCCCTCTCCACATTCTATCTCCCGTTTCAGAGCCCATCCCTGCACTATTTTCTGAATATTAATTATTTTGAATATCTACATGAGAATTATTTGCATTTACATTTAGACTATGTATAATGCACTCCACATTGAGAATTCATGGCCCGCCAGCTGGCTTGTAACCGCGGCGGATTAACACTCGGAGATATATGAGAATGCGTTTTAACAAGACTTTAATCGGGGCTTCAATTTCAGCTGCACTGCTGAGCACATCATCACTGGCAGTCGCCGGTAGTGGTAATGCCGGTGAAGTCACCATCGCGGGTTATGGTGAACTGCACTACAACAACCTGAGCTCAGACCTGCAAAACAAAGACAAGAAAGAGTTCGACTTCCACCGTTTCGTACTGGAATTCGGTTATGACTTTAATGATCGCATTCGCTTCTTCTCTGAGCTTGAACTGGAGCATGCACTGGTTGTTGATACAGATGATGGCTCAGGCCCAGGCGAAGTTGAACTGGAACAGGCCTATATTGAAATCGACCTGGATGACAGCAGCAGCATGAGAGCTGGTGTTTTCCTGATTCCCGTTGGCTTCCTGAATGAAACTCACGAGCCACCAACTTTCTACGGTGTTGAACGTAACCCGGTTGAAAAGAACATTATCCCAACCACCTGGTGGGAAGCGGGTGCGATGTACTCAGCGTATACCGACAGCGGAATCAGCTATGACCTGGCTGTACACTCTGGCCTGAACAACGAAGACGGCAAGATTCGCAGCGGTCGCCAGAAGGTTGCAAAAGCCGCTGGTGACAACCTGGCCTACACTGCACGCATTAAGTACACCGGCACACCTGGCCTTGAACTGGCCGGTACGGTTCAGTACCAGACTGACATGTCTCAGGGTGCCGCAGCCGATGCCGTTAGCGCAACACTGCTGGAAGCCCATGCCCGTTACATCACCGGCGACCTGACGCTGACAGCCATGTATGCTTCATGGGATGTGGATATCGACACCAGCGCAAAAACCCAGAACGGCAGCGTACTGGAAGCCTCATACAGACTGGACAGCAACTGGGGTGTATTTGCTCGCCAGAACAACTGGACCAATGATGACGGCGCGAAAGATCAGGCACAGACCGATGTTGGCTTTAACTACTGGCCACACGAAGATGTTGTATTCAAGTTCGACTACCAGATGCAGAATGACGACGCCGGTGATTTCGACGGCTTCAATCTGGGTGTTGGTTACCAGTTCTAGGGGGCAGACGCCTGCGTAACGTGGTCTTACGCAAAACCGCAGTAATCCTTTGCTGCAATTTCGGGGGGCATGAAAATGCCTCCCTTTTCTGCGTTTAAGATGATGAAATTATCTGCCCAATGAATTAACACCTGATATGATTCGCCCATGAAAAAATATGCTCAACTTGTCCTGGCCAGCCTGCTGGCACTGCTGCTTCAGTCTCCATCGGCTCTAGCCAAGGGCACCTATATGCAGCCGGATGAATTTATCCAGCAGGCATTTAACAGCCAGCCACCGGAGCCCTCTGTTATCTGGATCAAGGGCGAGCTGCGCGATCAGGTCGAGACTATTTTGCAGCACAAGTACAAGGGCAAACGGCTTCGTTACTGGAAGCAGCAACAGCGTAGTGCCTGGATACTCGAAGAAATTGGCAAGAAGAAACCCATCACCGTGGGCATCGTTATCGAAGATCAGAAAATCACACGTGTAAAGGTTCTGGTATTTCGCGAAACCCGTGGCTGGGAAGTTCGCTACCCTTTCTTTACCGATCAGTTCAACTCACTTACGCTTACCGAAGACCATGAACTTAGCCATCACGTCGATGGTGTATCTGGTGCAACATTATCGGTACGCGCTTTAAAAAAACTGGCTAGAATCGCCCTGTTACTGGATCAGGTAGTCAACACAAAATGAGCCGCCGTAAAAAGCCCTTTCCCTTTTTTCTCTGGCACCGGCGTATTGGCCTGGTCGCCATGCTGCTGCTGGTAATCCTCGCGATCACCGGCATTATGCTCAATCATACCGAATCCCTCAGGCTGGATGAGAAGCGCGTGAATAGCGACTGGTTATTTAACTGGTACGGAATGACACCAGAGGGTGAACCCGTTTCATACCAGGCAGGTTCAGACTGGGTCAGTCAATGGGGAGAGCAGCTATTTTTTAACGACAGGCTACTGACTAAACAGAGCGAATTACTACAGGGCGCCATCGAAGTTGATGACATTCGGGTCATCGTGCTGCAAAGCCAGGTACTGCTTGTCGATGAAGCGGGCGAGCTTATCGAGCGCATGGCGATCAGCGCCAAAACTCACTTGCGTCGTATCGGGCGCAGTGATCAGCAGATCATTGTTGATAATGGCGAACAGACATATATTGCCGATACACAACTCACCAGCTGGAAAGCCACCCAGCTGCCCAAGCACATCATGGGCACCATCAGCTGGGCAACCCCCGTGCAAATCGATACCTCTCTTCGCGATGAGCTTTTGCAGACCATGCGAGGAGATGGCCTGAGCCTGGAACAGGTCATACTCGATCTGCACTCCGGTCGACTACTACACCCAACATGGGGAGTCCTGATAATGGATGCCAGTGCAGTCATGATGATGCTGCTCGGCTTTAGCGGGCTATGGATCTGGTGGTCACGTAAAATCAAAATACGCAGTAAAAAACACTACAAGAAGCGCCACAACTAACGTCTGATTCCTCACTGTCAGCTGTCCGAGCATTAAATAGTCTACACTTGATACAAAGCAAGATGAATGGGAAAACAGAGTGACAGCTGAACGACTCGAGCAATGGCTTAACGCCAGTCAACAGGACACCGAAGCGTGGTTACTGGATGGCCTTAAGATTGGTTGTGATCTGCTTAATCTTGAAACCGGCATTGTCAGCCAGATCAAGGGTCCTGACTATATCATCCAGCAGACCTTCTCTCGACTGGGTGACATCTTTAAACCCGGTGATAGATTTGAACTGCAAAACACCTACTGCGAAGCAGTCACCCGCCGCAAGAAAACCATTACCTATATTCAGGTAGGCTCTATTCCTGAAATGCGCCTGCATCCGGTATATGTGGCCGTTCAACTGGAGTCCTATATCGGTAGCCCACTCCTTGATGAGCAGGGCAATGTTATCGGCACCATCAATTTTTCCAGTCATGCCGCACGCCCCGCATACTTCAGCGAAGAAGAAATAGACATAGTCGAGCGCATGGCGAAAGCAATACAGCAACGCCTGATGCGTGAGTTCGCCGCCTAAGGCACTGCACCTGACTCTTCTCCCGATGGCCAGGCATTGATGACAGCCTGTATCAAGGTAGCTAGTGGTATCGCGAAAAACACACCCCAGACGCCCCACAGTCCACCAAAAAACAGCACGGCAATAATGATCGCTGCCGGGTGCATATTTACTACCTCAGAGAACAGCAGGGGTACAAGTACATTACCATCAAGAAACTGCACGATGCCATAGGCCAGCATGATGTAGAGAAATTCACTACCCAGTCCAAACTGAAAATACGCCACTAGTGCAACGGGTATGGTCACCGCCACAGCACCAACATAAGGAATAATGACAGACAGACCAACGAACAGACTCAACAGGGCAGCATACTGCAGGCCAAAGATTTTGAGCGGGATAAACGTCACCACCCCCACAATAACAACTTCCAGTAACTTGCCACGAATATAGCTGCCAATTTTTACATCAACATCTTTCCAGACCTGGTTAGCCAGGCCATCCTGGCGGGGTAGAAAGTTTGCAATCCAGTCCAGAATACGGCGTTTGTCTTTAAGGAAAAAGAATACCAGTAGCGGCACCACAACCACATACACCAGCATGGTAAACAGGTCTACCACGGAAGAGAGTGAGCGTGACAATACAAACTGGCCGAGTGAAGCCAGTTCATTATTAATATGTGCGACAAAATCCTGAATCTGTTTTTCTGATATAAAAGGATAATTCTGTGGCAGGCTCAACAATAACACCTGCCCTTTCTGCATCATATTCGGGACTTCGACAAAGAACTGGCTGAGCTGCTTGGAAATAATAGGTGACAGGCCAAGTAGTAAAACCAGTACCAGCAATATAAAGCCGAGCAGCACCAGGGTGACTGAAAATACCCGTGGCAATTTCAGTACTTCAAGTTTTTTAACCACCCCTTCGAGCACATAAGCAATAACAATGGCTGCAATAATCGGCGTCAGCACCTGCCCCATAAACAGAATAATCGCTGAGCCGATCAGCAGCATCAGTGCCAGTATAACTGCCTGGGGATCTGAAAAACGCCGGCGATACCAGTCGCGTAAAATATTGATCACTCTTCACTACCCGTTATTTTCAGGTACTTGGCCTCGAACAGAATTTCCAGTTCGTCAATGATAATATCGGCTGGCTTGCCCTGCATCATATGCTGCATCATAAAATCAGAGGTTTCATGTAGCAGGTCTTTCTGCGGGATCATGGGATAGTTTTTCTTCAGGCGCTTAATAGCCGATACAACACTTTCCTCATCCGGCCGAGGTAGTCCCAGTGGCTCCTCTATCGAAGCCTCAACATCCGGTGCACGGGATTTCAGAAACTCGGCAAAGTCTAGCAGTGTCTGTTGTTCCTGCTCAGGCAAGCGATCAAATATCTCTGTCAGTTGCTGTGCCATTGGCTTCACAAGCTAACTCCATTCGTTCAGGTAATTTTATTGTAGCCAGTTAATGCCACCCGGGTAAAGACAGGGGGCATGACAACTGACTTCTGGATGAAAGTTATTCCGGATGCGCTTCGCAATACTGCTTGGCAAACTCCAGCAGCTCTTCCATCGCGCGTGCCTTGAATTTGTGACGCTGGTGAACGAAGGAAAATGGGCGCTCCAGTGGCGGGTCCAGGGGAATAGCCGCTAGCGTATTGAGTTTGATTTCTTTCTGCACCGTAGAATGGGACATGATGGAAATACCCATGCCTGCTTCAACGGCACTCTTAATGGCTTCCGGGCTGCCCAGCTCCAGGCACACGGTAGGCTCTTCATTAACACCCAGCTTGTGCAGATACTCGCTGATTACCTCACGAGTTCCCGAGCCTTCTTCACGGCAGATAAAGGGATAAGCAACCAGCTGTTGTGGCGTCAGGCTGTCGTTATCTGCCAGCGGGTGAGCGGGTGGCATGATCGCAACCAGCTGATCCATTCGACAAACATCAACCTGCAGGTTTTTATTACTGACTGATGCTTCAACGATACCCAGATCGATAATATTATTTTCAACCATGGAAACAATACCATCCGTATTGGATACCTTGAGGCGAATATTCACATCGGGATTCTTGTTCTTAAAGTCGCCCAGAAGAAACGGCAGCATGTATTCAGCGATTGTGGTGCTGGCCCCCAGGGTAACAATACCACTAACATCACCGGTCATTTCACGAATGGAGTGTTCCATTTCATCGTATAACTCGAAGATACGATCCGCAAAACTATAGACACGCTGCCCCGCTTCCGTGAGGCTAACTCGATTATGCGTACGATCGAACAGGCGCGTATTGAAATACTCTTCCAGTTGCCGAATCTGAAACGTCACAGCGGGTTGCGTCATGTGTAATGCATCTGCTGCCTTGGTGAAGTTCAGTAGCTTGGCTACGGTATGGAACACTTTTAATCGTCTATCTGCCATAACATTTACTTATACGTGCCCTAAAGTGGGTCAATAGTACCAAGCCAGTGTCTATATGCAAACATTATGTGACCATATATTCTATGAATCATAAATTTCCCATGACAGGATTAGACTTAATGGGAAAAATAACTATAAAATCCAGCTATTACATTGACGAAAAGCCAGTTATGACTACAAAACTCAAACAACCACTCGTCCGACCTTTTCTACTGACTGCCCTTGCCCTGTCCTGCCTGAGTCTGTCGCCGGCACAGGCAAACATCTACAAATGGGTCGATGAGCAGGGAAACGTGCACTATGGACAACGACCACCCAGCGCAGGTGACTCTGAAAAGCTAAAGATTAATCACCATGCACCACAGGACAGATCGAGCTATACCCGTCCCGGACAGAAAAAAGAGGATGAAGCAAAAACTGAGGACGAAAACACCGAAAATGGCGAAACCGAGAAAAAAACAGAAGATAAGGCTGAAAAACCGGTTGAGTCCGCCGCAGACAGAAAGCGTCGCATGGCAGCCTGCCAGCAGGCCCGCGAACAGCTCGCCCGCATGCAATCCATTGGCAGAATCCGGAGTCGTGATAAAGATGGCAACACGACTTTCCTGTCACAGGCGCAAAAAGAAGGCCGCATGAAAAAAATACGCGAGTCTATTGCACAGAAGTGTAAATAAGATGCCCTTCTCCAGGATTCACTCGCACTATTAACCATAAGAGAAAACGCTCATGCCACAGCTGACCATTCAGACGAATTGCAAAATCGACGATATCGATACCTTATGTCGAGAAGCTTCATCAGCCGTCGCTAATATTCTGAGTAAACCGGAATCATATGTCATGGTGCTGGTACAGGCAGAGCAGTCCATGTATTTTGCTGGTAGCAATGACCCCACCGCATTCTTACAACTGAAAAGCCTCGGCCTGCCCGAAAATAAAACAGCCGAGTTTTCACAGGCGCTATGCACCCTGGTAGAGTCTCAACTTGGCATAAGTCCAGCACGCACCTATATCGAATTCAGCAGCCCCGAGAGACACCTGTGGGGCTGGGACAATCGCACCTTCTAGGCGTACTGGAATGACCTCAAACCTTCCCTGAGCAGGCTCTGCACAGTCCTGGTCCATGCACACAAACTTTTCATCAAATTAGTGCATAATTTGCAAGCTCAAAATACTTCGCATGATTCTGGTGCACGGCTATAACGCCGACAAACTGTAGAATCATATTCCAGATCAAGCACTTACTCATTTATTTCCAGGCTGGCACGCAACCTGCATCAGGTCTAATACAACTATCCAGTTGTACTTTTAGATATTTCGTGGGCAATGGCGTCCTGTTGATTGGAGTTCACTCTCCAGTTACAGGGCGCTTTTTTTTTGGACATTGAGAAACATGCACGCAGAAGCCATTCATTTAGATGAACAGTTTTCACGGCAATCCTATGATTACATTATTGTAGGCACCGGCCCGGTCGGTATACGTGCAGCCCAGGAACTATCAAAGCTCAACCCATCCTGTAGCATTGCTATTTTTGGTGATGAGCCCTGGCAGCCTTATAACCGGGTTAAGCTTTCATCGCTTATCTCAGGCGAAATATCCGAAGATGCACTTTATAGCAATTATGATCTATCTGATTATCCCAGGGTCACCACTTTTTATAACAACAGAATTGAGCATATCGATCGCTACGCTAAATCCGTTCTTGACGAAGCCGGCAAGGCCTATCATTACGACGAACTGATTCTGGCGACAGGCTCACGTCCACGTGTTCCTGCTATTGAGGGCGTCGACCTTGAAAATGTATTTACCTTCCGTGACCTGAATGACGCACAGAAACTGATGGGGCGTTCTGTTAGAACACGTAAAACAGTCATTATTGGTGGCGGAATCCTTGGCCTGGAAACGGCTCGCGCGATGCAGCGTTTTAATACGGAAGTTCATGTTATTGAACATAGCATGTGGCTGATGTTTAATCAGCTCGACAATCGCGCAGGCAGTTATCTAAAGCGCCATATCGAGTCTCTCGGTATTTATGTGCATACCGATACCCGTATTAAAAAACTTGAGGGCGAGCGCAAGGTAGAAGCCATTATATTCGAGAATGGTGATCGCCTGGAATGCGATACCGTAATCGTTGCCGCAGGTATTGTTCCAAACAGCTCACTCGCACTGGAGGCTGGCCTCGCTGTAAGAAAAGGTATTCGCGTCAACAACCAGTTACAGACCCTGGACAAAAATATTTATGCGATTGGCGAGTGTGCCGAGCATAACGACGAGGTCTACGGGCTGGTTGCTCCGGGCCTTGAACAGGCATCTGTGGTTGCTCACCACCTGACTGGCGATAAAGTTGAATACCTTGGCTCTACGTCTGCCACCCACCTGAAAGTACTGGATTACCCCGTCTTCAGCATGGGTGATACCGACATCAGTGTACGTAGTCGTGAAGAAGTCATCTATCAGGATCACAAAAACGAGATCTACCGTAAGCTTGTCATTATTAATGGCCGTATTCGTTCAGCCATCGGTATAGGTGCATGGCCCGGAGTGAGTCGCTTTCAGGAAGCCGCCGAGAAAAAACGTCGCATCTGGCCATGGCAGGTTGCTCGCTTCCGCGAGGAAGGATTGCTATGGAATGATGCAACTAGTGAAAATGTGATTGACTGGCCCGCGACCGCAACCGTTTGCAACTGCACCGGCGTTACCCGTGGTCAGCTCGATGCAGCCATGAGCCGTGGTGCCTGCAGTGTCATTGAACTGGCCAATGCAACGGGTGCATCCACTGTGTGTGGTTCCTGCAAACCCTTACTCAATGATTACGTCGGCAGCAATGCTTCGCCCGAACCCGACAAGGCATATAAAGCGATTATCCCCGCATCCATACTTAGCCTGTTTGCTGTTCTATTTTTACTCCTGCTGCCCGCCTACCCCTATAGCGCGTCGGTACTTAGCGAAATAAGTTTTGATGTACTGTGGCGTGATGGTTTCCTGAAACAGGTTAGCGGCTTTACTCTACTCGGGTTATCCATACTGATTTCCTTTATCAGTTTACGCAAACGGCTACCTAAATTCATAAGTCTTCTGGACTACAGCTACTGGCGAGCTACGCATATCGTATTAGGCAGCGTCATTCTGCTTGCCCTGTTTACCCACACCGGATTCCGCTTCGGTGACAATCTTAATTTTTACCTGATGATGGTATTTGCTGGCCTGTTACTCGCAGGCGTAATCGCATCAACCGCCATTGGGTTTGAGCATCGTTTGCCACGGCAAACGGTTCGTTATCTTCGTCGTTACGCTGTCTGGTCACACATCGTTTTGCTGTGGCCATTACCCGCGTTACTCGGGTTTCACATTTTAAAGACATATTACTTTTAACACATGAGCAAACATTTAAATGCAAAGCTATGGATTATCTGGCTTTGTCTGGTTATAGGACTAATGGGATATCTGGCATACACACTGACCACAGGAGAAGACAAACAGGTCTTCATGCCTGGTGAACTCACGGGTGGCCACCATCAGATTGGTGTCAGTTGTAACAGCTGCCACGGTGAAGCCTTTAGTGATCGTGATGCCATGCAGGACAAGTGTGAAAGCTGCCATGGTGATCAACGTAAAAAGCCCTTCGATTCACATCCACGAACGAAATTCACCGATCCAAGAAATGCAGACCGTCTTGAAAACATCAATGCACTTTACTGTGTTACCTGCCATGTCGAACATAAAGAAGATATTGCAGATAACTTTGGTGTCACTCAGCCTGCCGATTTCTGCGTACATTGTCATGCCGATATTGGAGAGGATCGTGCCAGCCATAAAGGCATGGAGTTTGAAACCTGTGCAACTGCAGGTTGCCATAACTATCACAACAATCGCTCACTATATACTGAGTTTCTGGTTAAACATATGGACAAACCCGAGCTACTTGAAAAGCCTCGTGTTAAGGAAAAAGAATACGCCAGTGTACTGGAAGAGATTATGACGTATCCACATGATCGCTACCCGGTACAGGCGCTTGATAATGATGATGCTGACGCCCCCGTTAGCGTCAAATTCTCCACCGATGCGTCCATACAGGACGACTGGGCAAATAGTGCACATGCCAGATCGGGAGCAAACTGCACATCCTGCCATAGCGACCCACAAAGCGAAGCTGAGTCGGCTTCCGAATGGCTACAGCATCCTGACGATAGCAGCTGTAAAACCTGTCACGACATCGAAACTAAAACATTTATGCAAGGCAAGCATGGTATGCGACTGGCAGTAGATCTGCCTGCCATGAAAGTAAGCGATGCAAAACTACCCATGCATGAAGACATGGGCCACCTTAAGCTAAGTTGTAACAGCTGCCATCAGGCGCATGACTATAACGTCCAGACTGCAGCGGTTGAATCCTGCCTGGAATGCCATAACGACAACCATAGCAATGCGTATAAAGATTCTGAACATTACGCACTATGGAAAAAAGAGATCGCCGGTGAGCTTCCCGCTGGAAGCGGCGTATCCTGTGCGACCTGTCATATGCCACGGGTCAATATGGATGTTAGTGACTGGCTGAGTCGCACCGTCGTTCAGCACAATCAGAACGCCACACTCAGCCCGAATGAAAAGATGATACGCCCCGCCTGCATTAGCTGTCATGGACTTGGATTCAGTATTGACGCACTTGCCGATGAACAACTGATCGAGAACAACTTCAACGGCAGGCCGTCTATCCATATCGAAAGTATCGACATGGCGAGAGAAGATAACCAGCGTTACCAGCAGGAACTGAATGAAAATTCCCTTTAACATTAACCCCCGTGATAAACGGGAGATTATCCAGGAGCTATAGCTATGAAACTATCCTCAATTGCAACCGGCATCACACTGGGCCTTGGCCTTGCCACTACTTCAATCGCAGTTAATGCCGAAAACATGGTACCTGTTAAGGCCATGGCAGACGCACTCCACCTGGTCATGGACTCTGACCGTACCATCTACACCCGTAAAATCGTAAACCGACTGGTGAAGAAGGAAAAAGTCATCAAGGCGAGTGAACACTTCGAAGACGACAAGGCATTGGTACTACCTGCCCAGATGTTCCGTTTCGGATCGGAACTGGTTCAGAAACGTGCAGAAAAAATCCCTGATGTAAACTTCAGCTACTCACTGCAGTCTCTGTGGCCTATCAACAAACAGAATGCACCAAAGACCGATGCCGAAAAGGAAGGCCTGAAATTTGTTGCTGAAAACAAGGGCAAGAACTACTACACCGAAGAAACACTGGGTGGCCAGAAGTATTTCACTGCTGTATACGCTGACACAGGTGTAGCGCCCGTTTGTGTTTCATGTCACAACGATCACAAAGACACGCCAAAGCGTGACTTCAAGCTGGGTGACGTCATGGGTGGTGTTGTCATCCGTATCCCGGTTGACGGCTAACACTAACTAGTGACACACAATGACTGACATAGTACACACTGCAACTCGTCGATCTCTTTACCTGTTAGGTCTGCTGGCAGCATTCAGCTGCCAGGCAGTTGAAGACTCGCAATTTATCCCGTTCAAGGGTAAAGCCCTGGAAACCGGGCGCACATTATGGATTGAAAACTGCAAGGGTTGCCATGCCTATGGTACTGCAGGCGCGCCGATTCCAATGGTTGCAGAGGAATGGAAGCAGCGTGTTATCAAGGACAGGGAGGTTCTATATGATCATGCCATAAACGGTTTTTTCGGCCCGGATGACACCATGATGCCCGAGAGAGGGGGCAACATAAATTTATCTGACCAGCAGGTCAAGTTCGCGGTAGACTATATGGTTGAACTGGCCACTTATTACATTAAACAGAATTAGCATTCACATCTAAATTTTAACGAGGACATTAAGATGACACCAGAACAGATCAAACTTGTACAGGACTCCTGGGCAAAAGTTGTTCCCATTTCAGAAACCGCTGCCGAACTGTTTTACGGTAAGCTGTTCGAACTGGACCCCAGCGTAAGATCCATGTTCAAGGGCGATATGAAAGAACAGGGCCGTAAGCTGATGGCGATCCTGAATACTGCCGTCAACGCCCTGGACAAGCTTGACACAATCGTACCTGCTGTACAGGACATGGGTAAGCGCCACGTGGGTTACGGTGTAAAAGACGAACATTACGATACAGTCGGTGAGGCCCTGATCTGGACATTAGGTGCTGGCCTGAAAGATGATTTTACAAGCGACACAAAAACCGCATGGATTGCCGTTTATACGCTGGTAGCGGACACCATGAAAGAAGCGGCCGCGGAAGTTGCTGCCTGATAATTATACATTTTAGAATTTCTCCTGTTTTTAGCAGCCGACCTTGTCGGCTGCTTTTTTATGCATGGATGACTGGTGGGGGGTTTATATCTTAGCTCATCATCTCGGAACGCTTAACTGGTTACATCATCATACTCCGTCATGCCAGCGTGCTGTTAGCTGTGATCCAGTGGCTTTGCTGTTGTGAGACACTTTATTGTTATGGGCAAGCTCTTTTCCGAATGAGAATTTGATTTCTGGTTTTTCGCCTTCCTGGCGAGTGACTTCTTTGTCAGTAGCAACAAAGAAGTCACCAAGAAAATGCCACTCCGCCACCCTTGCCCCATAAAAAGCGATGGGGTTCCCGAAAATTGTAATAGGCTATTTATCAGTTCGAATGCATCGTTGAGATGATTGTCTTCGTTGCCGGGTCGGCACTCTTTTGGTTACTTTTCTGTTACTGCAGACAGAAAAGTGACTCGCCAGGAAGGCG
>JBFHWF010000008.1:0-56173 GCA_041589175.1 Gammaproteobacteria bacterium | reverse complement strand
TTACGCCTGCCCCCGCAGCATATCGCGATGCTGCGGAAGACAGCTGGCAATTAAGCCTTACGGCGTGCAACACCCGCCAGGCCTACCAGACCAGTCGCAAACAGCCATACTGCTGCAGGTACGGGTACTGGAGACATTTCAACGTCAATAGCAATCACACCGGTGCGAACATCGTTATCACCCATAGGGATATCGAAAATCAGCTTACCCATTTCGCCATTACTTGAAGCAATAAAATCAGAATTGGTTATCCAGCTAAGGCCGTTATCGGTGGAAATAGCAACGATAAAGTCCATAGTTGCACCCAGGTCAATGGATGCTGTTCCTGATTCATTCATCACCGTATATGAAGCACTTGATGTACCCCAGGGTGAAAATGTAACCAGGCCTGTATGTAAATCAGCAACTGGATTAAAGTTATAGTCTTCGATTGTTGTATGAAAGCTCATTTCAACATTAAGATTGTTCGCCATTAACGAATCATCTTTATCAAAGATCCCTATGGTATAGGACATATCAGCACCGATTTCGGTGTAAACCTGAAAGTTAACACTGCCATCAGTTGGAAGCAGGATCGTTGGATCCGATTGAAGGCTTATGAGGCTTGCCTGCGCAGACATAGACCCCACAAGTGCAGCTGCCGCCGCTACTGTTTGCATCATTTTCATCTTTGTTTTCCTTTTATCATCAATTGATTTGCGATTAACTTACACAAAACAATATTTCCTGAGCCCTGATATACATTCCCCGGAGTTTGCCCCTCGGAATATTCCATTCCTCATTCAATATTACGATGCGAATTGTATTAAAGACCTGCCCACTTGAAACCCCCCGGACAGGTGAGAGAATGCAAAAAAATGTTAAAAAATTATAAACTTACCCCCCGAACAGGGGGTGAATGGTGAAAATTTAATCAACTCATAATGCGTGGCCAGCGATCATGTACCGCATCTTCCATGGTTGGCGTAATGGTCACCACATACACCCGACGTTCGTCACCATGACGTGCCAGCAAGCCCTGTATCCACTGCCCTCTTACCAGCTCGAACCAGTGACTGTTGGATTCCATATCCTTTTCCATAAACTGGTCGACAATGATTTTTACCGGCCTGGGAAACCACTTGTCCCATACCCCCTGCTTAATAGAATCATGACGCGCCCAGCCGCCCATGGGTAACTGCCCCAGCTGCTGCTTGCGTCGCCCCCAGGGCAGGTAGTCGATCTCACCATTTTTCAGTCGCACCGGCAAATGCGCCTTCGGATTCGGAAAATACACCCGCTTTGGTTCGCCCTGGTAAATATATTCAACACCACCACACATAACATACCACTCAGATTGACTGCCGATGCCCACTGGGCTTCCAGGACGGCGCAATGACATTGGGCATTTCCGATCTGTTTAATAAGCGCCCGGGTGCCAGCGTCAGTTCACCGTAGCGATCATTCACGGCGTCCATTACGGCATTTAGTTTAGACTGCTGTTCACTGTGATAACTATCGAACAGATCCAGCTGACAGTTTTCATGCCGGGGATCAAGCGCCGTAATCTGCACCTGATACACCGGCTGGTTATTCCAGCATTCACGCAGCACAAACTGGCACAGCCGAATAAGTACCTGGGTATCACTGGTGGGACGAACCGTTTTTACCCTGCGACCAATCCATTCCCGGTTGGCATGCATGCCGATAAAAAACGCCGATGCCTCGAGATGATAACGGCGTAGCCGCGCACCAACACGCACCGCCATATGAATTAAATAGGTGAGTAACACATCCGCATCGCGGGTATTCGGCGGCAGTACCTTACCGTGCCCAACCGACTTTGGGTCGGCCACATCCAGATGCATAGGCTCAGGATCCATCCCCTGTGCCATATACCAGATGCGTCGCCCGGGATTACCAAAACGCCGTGCCAGTTCACCAATCGGCAGCTGCGGCATATCACCACATACCAGCACCCCGCGCTCGGCCAGAAATCGCCCCACACCCTTTGCGATACCACAGAGTTCGGTCACCGGCACATCCGCCAGCCGTTCACGCGACTCCCAGGGCGGAATCACCGTAAAACCATTCGGCTTGTTCACCTTGGCAGCATACTTTGCGGTGGTTTTATCGCCGCTAATGCCGATCGAGCAATGCAGGCCCGAGGCCTCATACACCGCCTGTTTCAGCAGCCGCCCGATGCGTACCGGCGAACCATACAGAGACTGGCAGGGCGTCATATCGATAAAGGCCTCATCCACCGAAAAAATTTCTACATCAGGACAGATAGCCTGCAAGGCCTGCATAATCCTGCCGGACGTTTCGGCGTATACCTGGGGCCGGGATGGTCGCTGAATGAGATCTGCATATAATTTACGCGCGTCTTTCAGGCGCATACCGGTTTTGATGCCATAGGCCCGCGCTTCATAGGAGCTGGTAATAATACAGGTGCCGCGCTGACCATTCGTGACGGCAATCGCTCGACCTCGTAACTCGGGAAAATCACGCGCCTCAACGGCGGCAAAAAAGCAGTTCATGTCGACAAGGGCAATCGCCCGTTCCCAGCGAACCGGGCATATCATATCAGTGCTGTCCATGACTAATAGGTCCGCAGTGTGCCGACCAGCACGCCCTGAATCTGTACGCGCTCCGCCGGATAAATCATGGCGTCCATACTGGCATTTGCGGGAATCAGCTTAACCCGGTTATGGGATAACGGGCGGTAGATTTTCAGGGTGACCTCGTAGCCATCGATCAATGCCACGACGATGGCATTGGCCGGTGCCGTATTAGAGGACTCGATGATCACGGTATCCCCGTCCAGAATACCCAGCTCGATCATCGAGTCGCCACTCACTTTCAATGCATAACGATTTTCGCCACCGAACATCTGGTTAAGATTAATCGCATCATGACCACTAATCGCCTCGATCGGCTGGCCTGCGGCAATGCGCCCCAGCAGGGGTAACGACATGCCCTGCTCCATGACCTCATCTGGCAGGCGCAGTCCACGGTGTGAACCTTCTTCATTCACCAGGTGCCCCATATCGACCAGCGCTTTGACATAGCGATGTGCGGTACCCTGGGACTGTATGCCAATACCCCGGGCAATTTCCGGGTAAGTAGGTGCGTGGCCATTACGCAGGATATAGGCCTGGATAAAATCGAGGGTGCGTTGCTGGCTATCGGTAAGCATCAAAATATTCTCTAAATATTCTCATTAGAGAAAGAATAGAGAATGTTTGAGAAAATATCAAGCGTAACGTCACGCTTCACAGGCGAGTTCGCAGAGCCTGCATATTTCTGCCGATAACGCCGGGGAAGTCGTTTTAACGATTCGCCTGAAAATCGAGCAGAATTGCCCGAACCTGCTGATACATATCACTGGCCTCAGTGAAACCCGGCTCCAGCTGCTCTACCTGTTTGTCACGCATCACCGCCTCCAGCCGCTCTGCATAGTCCCCCAGTTTCATGGCACCCAGATTTCTACTACTCGACTTCAGCGAATGGAACAGGCGCTCTGCGGTTTCGAAGTCCTGCTGTTGAACGAGATCTCTCACATCGTTAAAGCATTTGTCCGATGCCTCAATATAGGAGGGAATGAGCTGATCAAACACCTCGCCCATCAGACTGGCCAGATTACTCAGGGTATCCAGGTTAACGTAGTGGGAAACATCATCCGATGCCGACATAGGTTTTTCTCCAGGCTCTTCTTGTTGTTGGGGTCCAGCCACATCATAAGGTAGCCATTCCTTAAGGCGACTCTGCAATACATCAACTTCGATCGGCTTATGCACACAGGCATTCATACCTGCTTCGATACAACGCTGCACATCCTCTGGCAAGACGTTCGCCGTCAGCGCCAGAATAGGTACGCGTTCGCCGTGTTCCTGCTGGCGAATTTTCTGTGTTGCCGTATATCCATCCATTATAGGCATCTGACAATCCATGAGTATCAGGTCGAAGTCATTTTGTTGAAATTTTTTCAGGGCTTCCTCACCATTTTCAGCCAGTTCAACATCCAGCCCAAGTTGTGTCAACATTGCATTGGCAACCTGCTGATTCACGAAATTATCTTCAACCAGCAACACCCGTCCTTCGAAACAGAGCTGCTCCAGATTCTCAGGCAACTCCATTGCCAGCTCCATCGTTTCATGCAGCGCCAGGCGCAGAACAAAGGATGACCCCTTTCCCAGCTCAGAACTCACCGAGATATCACCATCCATTAACTCGGCTAGCTGCCGAGAAATCGCCAGACCAAGACCACTACCACCATACTTGCGGGTCGTACTGGCATCTACCTGAGTAAATGAGTCGAACAGGTGCTTCAGTTTATCCGCTTCAATACCTATACCGGTGTCTTTCACTTCAAACTGCAAACGCACCTGGCTGGCTTTAACACCATGGCAGCTTATATTCAGTTCAACGCCTCCGCTGGAGGTAAATTTAATGGCATTACCCACCAGGTTAAGCAATATCTGACGAATTCGTAATTTATCACCTATAAACAGCGTGGGACAATCATCGGCATAGTTCAGCCTGAGATAAAGACCTTTCGCTTCGGCACCATTTTCCAGCAGGTGCATCAGGTCCTGGCAAGTCTGTTTTAAATTAAGTGGCGTATTTTCCAGGTGCAGCTTGCCTGCCTCGATGCGTGAAAAATCCAGAATATCATTGATCTGTTCAAGCAATGCCTTACCCGAATGAATCAGGGTTTTAACATAGGTCGCCTGTTTTTCATTAAGTGATGTCTGCTCAAGTAACTGAGCCATACCGAGCATGCCATTCATGGGAGTGCGAATTTCGTGGCTCATGGTCGCCAGGAAAGTGGTTTTGGCACGGGAGGCCGTTTCTGCATAATTACGCGCTTCTATCAGTTCATCCTCGTACTGTTTACGCTGCCGAATATCATGAAAAACAACAACGGCACCAAGAATTTTACCTTCATCATCTCGCATTGGTGTGGCGGTGTACTCCACCGGAATCGCATAACCATCTTTATGCCAGAATACTTCATCATCCGAACGAGTTGTCACACCTTCCGTAAACGCTTTATAAATTTTACATTCATGGTCAGGATATATTCGACCATCCGGATAATGATGATGAATCAGGCTGTGCTGATTACGATATAAAAAATCTTTTTCCTCAAACCCGGTTATCGACAAGGCTGCCTGATTAACAAAAGTTGTATTACCATGCACATCAATACCGCAGATGCCCTCTCCGGTATTATCCAGTACCTTCTGTACACGTTCAGAAATTTCACGTAGCTCAGCGGTGCGTTCCTCAATCATATCTTCAATAATTGATCGCCGCTTACTGTTGCCAATCACATACGCTGCCAGAAAACCGGTAAACAGGACGCCCCCGGCGAATACCAGATTGGGTACCCACTGACTCGCACGATTCGCCTGATCGGTAAAACGCATCTTGAAGCGCCAGTCACGCCCGGCTAGAGTGAGTACCTCCTGATAGGTATTTTTTCTCTCGACTTCGCCTCGATACTTGCCCGCTATATTGCGATGCTGTTTATCTGAATGCACGCTATACACTTCGCGCGGCAGGTCCGTCAGACTAATATCATCAACCTGCACCGATAGACCCTGCGTATCAAGATCCGCAACCGCGGTTGAGAACAGTTCATTCAGTTTATATAGTGCAACGACATAGCCTTTAAGCTGATCTTCCTGTTGCTGCTGACTTTGTGCGACATGCGGTGAGTGATAAACAGCAAGAAACACCAGTAACCCAGGTTCATCCTGGCTACTGGCTACCTCCCCCGGCTCATGTTCAACCAGTAAATTAAGGCCTATTGGCGCCGTTGCCACTGCCTTACCTGACTCCAGAGCTTTACGCATATGCCTCTTAAACATTGTATCTGTGGAAAAATCATACCCCAGATACTCGCGACTGGATGCCAAAGGGTTCAGATAAAATACCGGAAAATACTGATCACGCTGCCTGGCCGTCCGTAGCTGCCAGGGGCCATCCAGCTCCATAATGGCATAATTTTGCAGCCCCGTTTCTGCCGCCCGATGTTCATGCGCTGAACGAGCCTCACGAGTAACACGTGGTGCCCATGCAAGAAACTGTATTTCAGGGTGCGATATCAGTGCAGGCTCAGTAAAGATACGAAACTCATCATGACTCACATTAGGCACTGCATTAAATACACCACGTACACTCAGCAGGCTATTCATATTCGTTAACAGGCTTTTACGGATATGTGACATATAGATATATGCACGATTTTCCAGCTCATGCAGCCGACCCTGCTGTTCAGCCTGATAACTCAGATAGGTGGTGGCCAGAGTGATACCAATACCGAGCACAATAACAATGGCCAGGCTGACTTTGTCGGCCAGGGTCATATAAAAGTTATAACGCGTTTTCCAGTAGCGCCTAACCCGATTTATAGTTAATCCAAAAATTGTTCTGCCTGTTTTGTCGTTATATTTGTCATTGATATCAAAACCTTACGCAATAAACGGCTGACGACAGGGGCATAACCCCAGCCCTGCCCTGCACTTTAAGTCTTCTACCATGCCATAAAGCATATGCGATATTTGAACTTTTTCCATTTGTCACCTTCTCAGGAAAACCTTATCATTGGCAGCCTGAATTATCCTCGGTAGTAAGAAACACACCATGACACTCACGCAGCGCAAAACACGGTCGTTACGCCTGCTGATCATTTATATGATCAGCACGCTGCTGTTTCTGACGTCTACCGAGTTACATATTCATACAGAAGACGCTGCCCATAGCGCCTCCCATGGCCATGCAGTATCCATATCCAGCTTTTTCAGTAGTCTGGACCCCGACAGTTCAGTGGATGAGATCAGCGTCAATCCAGATGGTTTACTCAAAATAGAATCATCCGTACCCGCGATTATTGCCCTGTTTATTCTGCTGGCACTCGTTGTTAACAGCTGCTGTACCCGATATTGCCGATTTCTCAGGGAATGCTTCAAACGCATTGAGCTGCCATTTTATGGCACCCCGACACTACGCGCACCTCCTCGCTAAGCCTCACACCGTTCACCTGCTATACCTGCATCACCGAGTTGTATGTCGTCATACCAACCGGTAGCTGTGTATAGTCTTTATTCTACCTCCCCGTATGGGGGCACATGAGGCATGTTAAATGCGATTTCGGATAGTAATGATGTTACTGGTCGGGCTGACCAGCAACGTACTGGCTGTTGAAACCTCTCACCAGCCACTCACACTCGACCAGGTCGTCGTGCGTGTACTGGAGCACAACCCACAACTGGGAATTAATGACTATGAATCCCTGGCCATGGCTAGCGAGATACGTCAGGCAGCACAAAGTCCGGCATATGAGCTGAGACTCAACCTGGAAAACCTGGCAGGAAACGGCGCATATCGGGGAACTGAGCAGCTGGAATCAACTCTCAGTCTTGCACGAGTCCTGGAACTCGGTGATAAATCATATAAACGCGGTGACGTTGTGCGACATCAGCAGCAATTGCTAAACAATCAGCAGGACAGTCAGCGCCTGGACCTGTTAGCCCGCGCCAGTGAAATGTTTATTCACGTGATGATCGACCAGCATCGACTGGCTATTGCCGAACAACACCTGTCATTAGTCCAGCAGACTTATCAAATGGTCGTCAAACGCGTGCAAGCCGGCAAAAGTCATCGTGCAGAACAGCGCCGAATGAAAGCTGAACAGATACGTGCTGAAATAGAACTGGAACATGCAGAGCACGAACTGAAAACCTCACGCCTGAAACTGGCAACATTCTGGGGTAGTACCGAGCCTGATTTTAGTGAAGCCCGTGCAGACTTTTTTAAGCTTGCCCCGCTCGCTGAATTTAAAGCGCTTGAGCAACGCCTGAAAGATAATCCTGACCTGGTTCGCTATGCAACCGAATCACGCCTGTTAGCATCACGACTCAAGCTGGCCCGCAGCCAGGCATCCAGCAATATGGAAGTAGCGGCTGGTATCCGTCACTTCAATCAACAGGATGATAATGCGCTGGTGCTTTCCCTCAATGTTCCCCTGGGTTCCAGATCAAGGGCGTTACCTGAAATCGAACGATTACAGCAACTATCACATGCACAGCCACTACGTTACGAACAGCAACGTTTACATTTATACGCCAGTCTTTACCAGGTTTACCAGGAGCTAGTACATGCACGAACTGCCTACCAGGCGCTAACACAACAGGTAATCCCAGAGGTAAAACAGGCTGCAAAGGAATATCGCCAGGCTTACCTCGCCGGCCGATTTTCCTTACGCGAATTAAATGACGCAGAAAACGCACAACTCGAAGCCCAGCTCGAACGCGTGCTTAATGCCGCTCGCTACCACCAGCTTATGATAGAAATTGAACGCCTGACCGGTGCCTCACTCAATGCGGAGACTTCCAATGAATAAATCAGTTACTGCAACACTACTGGCACTGGTGATCAGCAGCCTTTTAATTTCGGCCTGTAGTACAGAATCATCCCATGACGATCATGGCCATTCGAGCCATGGCGATCACGAAGACATACCGAAAGGTCCTCATGGTGGCCGCCTGCTACAACAGGATAACTTTGCCATTGAAATCACCCTGTTTGAAAAAGGGGTAGCGCCAGAATTTCATGTTTACAGCTATGACAATGGCGAGCCGATACCCGCGAATGATGTTTCATTAAACATTTCACTACACAGACTCGACAATGAAATTAATAACTTCAGCTTTAGCCCGGTTGCCGATTACCTGCGTGGTGATGGCGTTGTTACTGAGCCCCACTCGTTCGATGTAGTGGTTGAAGCCAGTTACCAGAAAAAACAGTACCACTGGCAATATGAAAATTACGAGGGTCGTGTAGAAATCAACGATAACACGGCACAGCAAAGTGGTATTGCAACAGAAAAAGCTGGCAGCACACAACTACGCGAAGTGTTAAACCTGACCGGGCGCATCCAGTTAAACCCCGATCGTTTATCAGAAGTCAGCGGCCGCTTTCCCGGTATTGTCACACGTATTCACAGGCAACTTGGCGACACGGTAAAGCGTGGTGATATTCTTGCCAGTATCCAGAGCAATGACAGTCTGCAGAATTACAACCTGAAGGCTCCCATTGATGGAGTAATCATTCAGCGCAATTTACAACCTGGCGAAGTAACCGGTAATAATGCGTTATTCATTATTGCAGACACATCTGAAGTGTGGGCCATGCTGGACCTGTTTGACAAAGACAGTCACAAGGCGCGGCCCGGACAATCGGTATCACTACAGACTTTAAGCGAGGAACATGTCAGCGGAAATATTGACTGGATATCACCGATGATCTCCCATGCCAGTCAGAGCGTACAGGCTCGCGTTGTTATCGATAACAGCAACGGCATATTCAAACCGGGGCAATTTGTTCGCGCACAGATCAAGGTCGCCGAGTACCCGGTGTCACTTGCCGTGCGCAAATCTGCGGTGCAGAACTTCCGTGATTTCAAGGTGGTGTTCGCAAAAATCGGCGAGACCTACGAAGTGCGCATGCTGGAACTGGGACGAGAAGACCCGGACTGGTACGAGGTTCTTGGTGGCCTGAAACCAGGCACTGAATATGTCACGCAAAACAGTTACCTGGTGAAAGCGGATATTGAAAAGTCCGGCGCCAGCCATGACCACTAGATGAACACGGGAGATACACGATGATAGATCGATTAATTGCGTTTTCCCTGGCGCATCGCTGGCTGGTACTGATTATAACCGCCGCCCTGGTTGCCCTGGGATTTTATAAATACCAGGAACTGCCGATCGATGCAGTACCTGATATCACCAATGTACAGGTACAGATTAATACCGAGGCACCGGGATATTCACCACTGGAATCGGAACAACGCATTACCTTCCCGGTGGAAACCGCGATGGCGGGTATTCCCTTTCTGGATTACACACGTTCGATTTCCCGCTACGGCTTATCGCAGGTCACCGTGGTATTTAAAGATGGTACCGATATTTACCTGGCTCGCCAGCTGATCAACGAGCGCCTGTCAGAGGTCAAGGATCAGCTACCCGAAGGTATCGAGCCCGCAATGGGGCCGATAGCCACCGGCCTCGGTGAAATCTTTATGTATACCGTAGCGGCAAAAGACGCCAGCGAAATCAACCCAATGGATTTACGCACCGTACAGGACTGGATCGTACGTCCACAGTTACGTAATACACCGGGTATCGTCGAGGTTAATACCATCGGCGGCTACACTCGCCAGTTTCATGTATTACCTGATCCGGACAAGCTGCTCGCCTATGAACTGACCCTTCAGGATATTATGTCAGCGTTGGCACGCAATAATCTGAACACCGGCGCCGGTTATATTGAACGCTTCGGTGCCCAGTACCTGGTGCGTTCTCCGGGGCAACTGGCAAGCATCGATGATATCAGCAGTATTACCGTGGCCAAGCGCAACGGTGTACCGATACGTTTATCCAGCCTGGCAGAGATTAAACTCGGTAGCGAATTACGCACCGGTGCTGCCACGCAAAATGGTGAGGAAGTCGTACTCGGCACCGTGTTTATGTTAACCGGCGAAAACAGCCGCGTGGTTGCTCGAGCAGCGGCTGAAAAACTTGAACAGATCAAACCATCCCTGCCCGAAGGTGTTGAGCTTAACGCGTTATACGATCGTACCAATCTGGTCGACAAGACGATTGCCACAGTACAGAAAAACCTGGCGGAAGGTGCGCTGCTGGTTATCGTTGTGCTGTTCCTGTTGCTCGGCAACTGGAAAGCCGCTCTGGTCACCGCAGCCGTCATACCCGTCGCCATGTTAATGACTATTACCGGCATGGTGCAATCGAGAGTGTCGGGTAACCTGATGAGTCTGGGTGCACTGGACTTCGGTCTAATTGTCGATGGCGCAGTAATTATTGTCGAAAACTGTTTACGCCATTTGGCCATCTACCAGAAACAGCACCGTACCCTGCCCGACCTGGCAACGCGTCTGGATATCGTGCGCAGGGCAACGGTCGACGTGATTCGACCCAGTGTTTTTGGCGTGATCATTATCATGATCGTGTACGTACCGATTTTCGCACTCAGTGGTGTCGAAGGAAAAATGTTTCACCCCATGGCACTCACCGTTGTAATGGCGTTAACCGCTGCACTCATACTATCGCTCACCGCGGTTCCCGCGGCTGTCGCTATTTTTGTTCGCGGCAAGGTGAATGAAAAAGAAAATCGATTGATGCAATGGGCACATCGACTTTACCAGCCGGTTTTAAACTGGGTACTGCATCGACCGAAAACGGTTGTTAGTAGTGCACTGATACTGGTGATGGTATCCGGGGTTTATGCCACGCGCATGGGATCCGAGTTTGTGCCCAGCCTTGATGAAGGCGATATTGCACTGCACGCATTGCGTATTCCCGGCACCAGCCTGACACAGGCCCTCGAGATGCAGCGTCTGCTGGAAGCTCGTCTGGGTGAAGTAGCGGAAGTATCTCACGTATTTACCAAGATCGGCACAGCAGAAGTTGCAACGGATCCCATGCCTCCCAACGTAGCCGATACCTTCGTCATGATGAAGCCCAGGGAAGCATGGCCAGACCCGAGAAAACCCCGCGCACAATTGATTCAGGAAATGGAAGACGTTGCACTGAAAGTGCCAGGTAATAATTATGAGTTTACCCAGCCGATCGAGATGCGCTTCAATGAACTGATATCGGGTGTACGTTCTGATCTTGCGGTAAAAGTCTACGGCGATGATCTCGACACGCTGGTTGAGCTGGCTGAAGCCATCGAGGCTATCGTGGCGCAGGTGCCTGGTGCCTCGGATGTACGTAGTGAGCAGGCAACTGGACTACCCATGCTGAGCATTAATCCGGATCGCGAACGTATGGCAGATTATGGACTTGATATCAACACAATCCACGAGGCCTTACGTATTGCTATAGCCGGGGAAGTAGCCGGGCAGATTTTCGAAGGCGATCGACGTTCCGATCTGGTACTACGATTACCCGAAAACCTGCGTAATGACCTTGATGCATTATCGCGGCTACCCGTTCCATTACCACACAACCCTTACGAGGTTGGCAAAGATGCGGATAACCTTGGCATTATTCAGTCGGCATCCAAAAGTATCCCGCTACAGGAAGTCGCCCAGCTGGAAATTATTCTCGGCCCCAACCAGATCAGCCGTGAAAATGGTAAACGCAGCATTGTTGTAACGGCTAATGTTCGCGAGCGAGATCTAGGTAGTTTTGTCAAGGATGTGCAGACTGCCGTGGCCAACAATATTGAATTACCTGCTGGCTACTGGGTTAATTATGGCGGTACGTTTGAGCAGCTTATTTCGGCATCAAAGCGTTTAACGATTGTTGTGCCGATTACCCTGCTGATTATTTTCGGATTGCTATTTATGGCATTTAACTCCGTTAAAGATGCAGCACTGGTATTCAGTGGTGTTCCCCTCGCACTCACCGGTGGCATTGCAGCCCTTGCGCTTCGCGACTTACCTTTATCCATTTCAGCAGCTGTTGGGTTTATTGCACTGTCAGGTGTCGCCGTATTGAATGGTGTAGTTATGCTGTCGTTTATTCGTGACCTGGTGGATCGGGGCAGTGAATTGAAAGCAGCGATTGTTGAAGGTGCATTGACGCGACTACGTCCTGTATTAATGACGGCACTGGTTGCCAGCCTGGGTTTTGTGCCTATGGCATTCAATGTCGGCACAGGTGCCGAAGTCCAACGACCATTGGCAACCGTGGTTATAGGTGGCATCGTGTCATCCACGATCCTGACTCTACTGGTGCTACCCGTACTCTACTGGCTGACTTATACGAGCAAGCGTAACAACTAGAATCAGTTACAGGTAACCACTTCAACCGTGGTTACCTGTACGGTTTTTCGCATATTAAATCCGCATTTTCACTTAGCGTGAATTCCAGCATGCGGCATACTGTTACATTTACCACTCACCAGATACCCATACATTACGTTAGCTGGTAACACCTGATACCAGTCAAAACTCTACGACTACATCCTGAATACTATAATTCTGATAATCAACCGACTATCATCACGTGCAACGATTCGAGAACACATATGCCAGACAACCCACTAAAGTATCTGAGCAGCCACCTTAATAACCTGGTGAAAGGACGCCTCTGGCTTAAGGTATTGATCGGCATGTTTCTCGGCATTATTACCGGCCTGCTCATCAGCCCTGCCACCGGCTGGTTTGCAGCGGATACCGCAACGACCCTTGGTAACTGGCTGGCATTTCCCGGCCAACTTTTCCTCACCCTAATCCAGATGATCGTCATACCGCTTATTTTCGCCTCAGTGGTCAGTGGACTGACATCCAGCGAAAGTGTCGAACAGCTTCGCAAGATGGGTGTTGGTGTGGTTGTCTATTTTATTATCACCACAACCATAGCCATCATTATCGGCATCAGTGTCGCCGCACTCATTAAACCCGGTGACTATGTCGACGCTGGCTCACTCAAGGCATCAATACATAATACTGATGTTTCTTCAGCCGCACCCATAAACACACCAAGCTTATCGGAATTACCCGAAAAACTGGTCACCCTGCTACCCAGCAATCCGCTCACCTCCATGGTTGAAGGCCAGATGTTACAGGTTGTGCTATTCGCTATGATCATGGGTATTGCGCTGGTGATGATGCAACCTAAACAGGCGAAGCCCCTGCTTGAACTCATGGCATCCCTGCAGGAAGTCTGTATGACCGTCGTTGGCTGGTCAATGCGGCTAGCGCCCTATGCGGTATTCGGACTCATGGCGCAGTTAACCACCAAGATCGGGCTCAATGCCCTGCTGGGTATGGGCATATATGTCGGTACCGTTCTTATTGGCCTGATACTGCTACTCCTTATGTACCTGCTGCTGGTATTTTTTATTACTCGCCAGACTCCACTGAACTTCCTGAAGCAGTGTCGAGATGTTCTGCTACTGGCATTTTCCACCTCCAGCTCGGCGGCCGTTATGCCACTCTCTATCAAAACAGCAGAAGAGAAGCTGGCAATCCACCCATCGGTCTCACAATTTGTGATACCGCTAGGTGCCACAATCAATATGAATGGGACGGCTCTTTATCAGGGCGTAGCGACAATTTTTCTGGCACAGATTTTCGGTATCGATCTGGGCATGGGCACCCTGTTACTGGTTGTGGTCACCGCAGTAGGTGCCTCCATTGGCTCACCGGGTACACCGGGGGTCGGTATCGTGATTCTTGCCATGGTGCTGGAAACCGCGGGCATCCCATCGGCTGGAGTTGTTCTGATTATGGGTGTCGACCGTATCCTTGATATGTCGAGAACCGCCGTCAATGTGTGTGGCGATCTGGTGGCAGCACGCCTGATGAATCGCTGGATGGTCAGCAGTGAAATGATACCCCCCTCCACTGGAACGGCGCCCGAAGCATCGATCTAACGATCAGATTTATCGATCATCACGATCGTTTTTTATCATTAGACCCACCTGATACGCTGCATTAGCATTCCGCCAGATAGTCCCATGTGGAGCTGGTATCATGCTTATTGAACGAAATGCAAACTATACCGATTTCGACTTTATCTATAGCACCTTACTTAATGGTGCACGTCATGGTCACTACGCAGTCAATGTAGATAGCGAAGCCATGCTACAGTCACTCAAGGATGAAATTCATAGCATTACGCGACAACGATGTCTGCTGGATGGTCGCTTTGCCACGGCAAGTATTTTTTCCAGACAAAATCAACGTATCGCAGTGCTCATTACCAGTCAGGCCATAGATGACCCACGTGGCTTCGAAATTTATGCACTATCCGTTGCAAAAAAATACCGTGACATGGGTTATGGCAGCGCTGTACTCGATCTACTCATGAATCGACTATACCGTGCGGATATTACTGCACGCTGTTCAGAACAGTCTGTAAAAATGCAGCGAATGCTTGAGATGCGCGGCTTTAAACCGCTATTAAACGATCAGGGGTTTACCCTGCTGAAAAGGCAGGTACCTGCCGAGTCAGGCATGATGCCATTTTCATCTGATGCCGGTATCACTACTGAAAATGTCTTTATTCGCCATTAACCGTGAGTTTATGAACTATGGCTAGAAAAAAACAACAGAAAGAATCCGAAGATCTGGACTGCGATGACGATATCGAACTGGAAGATGTAGAACAGTACGAACTCATCACACCCCGGCATGATGATGGCTGTACCAAACGCAGACGCATCGAAGAGCTAATGGAAGAACGAGCGCTGCAGTACTCTATCTATGGTGATGTTGGCTGGTGATCGAACCAGCCTAACGCCTGCTCGATTGAATCACGTTTATGATTTGAATCAGCATACACGGCATACGCCTGTTTAGGTATCCGGGTTGCGCCGGATACCTCAAACAGATTTTTACCCAGCGATTCAGCCACCATAGGCAGGGGCAGATAAGCACTGCCACCACAACGTGAGAGAAAGCTCATTGCAATACGTGCAACTGCAGCACGCAATGCAGGTGGCGGACAGTCCGGATAGTAACGGGCATGTAGCGTACTAAACGTCACCCCCCAGTCGACATAAATATAATAACCGGCCAGGGCATCTTCTACCGTTATATTCTCCTGCGTAGACACCATCACTAATGGAACCGGTTGCAACTCCTTGACCGTCAGCTTTGCGGTCCCCGGCGGATCTAGTACAACGCCTATATCCAGTGTTGCATCCAGCAACTGCTGATTGAGATTACCCGAGTCCTGCACATCTGTATAAAGCGCAATATTTGGTAAAGAGTCATGCAACCAGACCAGCCAGTCATCCATAAAAATATCCCATAAACTGGGTAAAGCAGCGATGCTCAATAAACTGCTACTGTCATCCGGTATTGCTACCTCCTGACGCGCTCGTTGCCAGGTATTCATTAGCGTTTCTGCAAACTCAAGAAACCGGGCACCGGCAGGCGTGAGTTCAATATTATTTCGGTCACGGGTAAACAGTCGAGTGCCAAGCTCTTCTTCCAGCTGCCGAATACGTGCACTAATGGCCGACTGGCTGATAAACAGGTTCTGTGCCGCACGACCAAAATGCCGCAGACGGTGCACCTCAAGAAAGGCTTTTAGCAAACCTGTATCCATGTAAATAACCTCGGCGAAAATACGCCATGTCAGACCTGGCTGCTTATATTAATCAAAAATATCGATCATAGCATGCGGTTTTTTTCACTTTAAAAAAGCAACTGGTAGCATGAAAATGCTGCTCAGTTGATCACAGGCAAAACAGCTCTCGCTACCCTGGGCTCATCGAATCATAGCCATAATAATGGAGACTAAATATGAAACACCTGAGTTTCTTACTCGGCATGTTACTGATTGCCCCGGCACACGCTCTCGAAGCAGATGATCAGAACAGCATGCAATTTTGCCAGGAACAGGCCAGCTTCGAAAACATCCAGGATCCAATGGAAGTAGATGCTTATGTTAGAGACTGTATGGAAAGTATGCGCACAGCTATCGAAGATGAGCTAACCATCGAGCAGCCCAGGGAATAAACTGCACAGCCGGTGATTAACTTCACGTTACGAAAATGAGCTAAAGCCCCGTCCAGTACGGGGCTTTTTTATTCATTCAGCACATCAGCAACCCCGCCGAAAAATGTAACTTTTCTGTTACCTCACCTGTCTTTCAGTAAAAACACTCTTTTTATTTTCAATTTAACCTGTATCGCAGGAATCAATATGGAAAATATAACCATCAACCTGTTTGCTCCCATACTCCCCTGTGCACAACGGTGTGCGAGCTGGCCTGGCATTAACCTGATCACGTATTCATCGTGGCCTGGGTGATCGGCCAGTTCGAGGCGATACTGGATAAGGTGGTCGCACTGCCAGTATTAATGCCAATCGTGGACAGTATCGGCGGACTTACTAAAAGCCAGACGCTCACCCTCGCAATACGCGGGCTGGCAGTGGGGCAAATGACGCTATCGAACCGGCGCTGGTTAGGCGACAAGAAATTCAGGCTGGGTTTTCTTACCGGCACAGTCTGCTCAACTGTCGTCGCGTTGGTTACCCACCTGAGGTCCGACAAACTGACGATCATGGCGACTATTGCCGTGGCCATGTTGTTTAACCTGGTTGCCGCCGCCTTTTCCAGCATCTTAAACCCGTCAGTATTACACATGGCTGGTATCGACCCGACGCTCTCCCGTGAAGTCATGCTGACAGCAATCACGGATATAATCGGTTTCTTCAGCTTCAACAGCCTGGCCCCGGTGTTTCTGCTGTGATACAAGGCGAAATAATTACGGGAACCTCAATGCTCCCGCAGCTCATCGAGATCAACCCGGTATTCAAACAAATCCAGTGCCTGGGTGATCAATTCAAGCTTGGCATTACGTACCGGGTAAATCGCGTACGCCGCCAGCTCGATGGTCGGCGCACCTTCTACCAGATGCAATTGCCCGACGCCAATATCTTCGGCCACAAATCGCGCCGGCAGGTAGGCGCTGCCGCCGATATTCAACAGATGACTCAGGGCGATCGACGACTGCCCTACACGAATATGCGGTTCAGGCGCATCGGGAAACAGGCGCCGATGTTCCAACGCATGGGACAGTCCCCAGTCCACCATAATGTAGTCACCGCTCAGTGCATCCTCAACCGAGATATCGGCCTCGCTCGACACCAGCACCAGTTGCATCAGTGCGACTTTTTTCGCGCGCAACACATCCAGCTGTGGCGGTTCGATCATAAACGCCACATCAATCAGGCCATCCAGCAGACGCCGCGTCAACACCGCAGGCGTATGGGACTCTGCAGTGATCGCCACCTCGGGATAAGCCTGACGCAGTTGAATAAACCACTCCTGCAAGGCCACATCCCACAAACGCAGGCTACCTCCCAGGGACAACTGCTGGCTGGCACCGCCCGCCGACACATCCTGCCGTGCCTTGCGCCAGCCGCTGATCAGCATATCCGCATACCTCAGCAGGCGATGCCCCTCCGGGGTCAGCTTGATATCCCGTTTGACCCGATCAAACAGCCTCACCCCGAGCACCGACTCGAGCTGCTTGATACGCGCACTCACCGCAGCCTGGGTAATAAACAGAGCCTCAGCTGCCTCACCAAAGTGTTTCGTACGGTTGACCTCCAGGAAGGTCCTCAATAATTCAATGTCCATCCCCATATGATAAATATTATTTTAATAATCGACAATTATTTTTAGTTTTATTTATCATTATAAGAACACTATAGTTTCGCCAACTGGTCATGACTGACCCGGAGGCAGACACAATGCAAACACGGCAGGCGATAGATACTCACAGAAAGCTGCGCATGTCACTGACACATTTATGCGATGATCAACTGGTAGAAATAATCCAGCGACTGGACCACTATCATACAGCCGCCTTTAATGAACTGGCAGAGCGCTATCGTCCACTTATCTATCGACGCAGTCGTTTACGCCTCGGAGATCATGCTGATGCGGATGATGTTACACAGATCATCCTCAAGCGAGTCTACGAAAAGATTCACCTGTACCGGGGTGATGCACGATTTAGTAGCTGGTTGAAACGGGTTATTGATACTCAGTGCACCAACTACTATCACGCACAGAAACGCCATCACCAGATGCATGAATCCTGTGACGGGGTGGATGACTCTGGTGATTCCAGCGACCATCACCGGCAACTGGAAACCATCGATGTGGTAAACCAGGTGCTGAAAAAGATGAATGTAGAACAAAACGAGATTTTACGACTACGCTTTTATTTAGAACTATCGCTAAAACAGATTGCCGAAAATCTCGGGCTTAGCCTGAGTGCAGCCAAAGCACGTTTGTACCGAAGCCTGGAAAAATTCCAGCAGCTGTACCAGCGACTGTACAAATACACGTTAGATCTGACAGTGCTGTAATTTCACTACGCTAAACTTAACTGTAAGTAGTACCATATGGCCATATTGCCGAGGTAACAGACCTCGGCCTTTTTAATTGCAGAATAAACCCAAGGAAATAACAATGAAAATTGCCATCCTTTCCAGAAATAAAAAACTCTACTCAACTCGACGTCTGATCGAAGCTGCTGAAACCCGTGGCCATGAGGTGCGCGTACTGGATGCGCTGCATTGCTATATGAATATTACCTCCAGCAAGCCGAGTATCCACTACCGTGGTGAAGAACTAACAGGCTTCGACGCCGTGATTCCCCGCATCGGTGCCTCGATCACTTTTTATGGCACGGCAGTACTACGTCAGTTTGAAATGATGGGTGTTTACCCACTCAATGAATCGGTAGCGATTTCGCGTTCACGTGACAAGCTGCGTTCATTACAACTGCTTTCTCGTAAAGGCGTGGGCCTGCCAACGACAGGGTTTGCTCATAAACCCGATGATACTAACGATCTGATCAAAATGGCTGGTGGAACCCCGCTAGTTATCAAGTTACTGGAAGGCACCCAGGGTATCGGTGTGGTTCTCGCCGAAACCAAGAAAGCGGCGGAAAGTGTTATCGAGGCTTTCATGGGGCTGAAAACCAATATCCTGATCCAGCAGTTTATTTCCGAGGCCGGTGGTGCAGACATCCGCTGCCTGGTTATCGGCGATAAAGTTGTGGCCGCGATGAAGCGTCAGGGCGCTGAAGGTGAGTTTCGTTCCAACCTGCACCGTGGCGGTAGTGCCAGCCTGGTGAAAATTACACCGGCCGAAAGAGCAACCGCAGTTAAAGCCGCAAAAACCATGGGACTGAATGTGGCTGGCGTCGATCTGTTACGTTCAAAAGACGGTCCACTGGTAATGGAAGTTAACTCATCGCCCGGCCTGGAAGGGATCGAGACCTCCACCAACAAGGACGTTGCGGGAATGATTATCGAGTTTATCGAAAAAAATGCCAAAACGAAAAATACCAAGACCCGAGGTAAAGGCTAAATGGCAAAGCATGATGAGCTGATCATCAATGGCGTCAAGATCCAGCCTGGATCTCGACAGACCATCGATCTGCCAGCGGGGCGTTTGTATACCCATACGCCCATGAACGTGCCTGTACATATTATTCGTGGCAAGAAAGATGGCCCACGGCTATTCGTGAGTGCAGCTATTCACGGTGATGAAATCAATGGTGTCGAAATTATTCGTCGCTTATTACAGTTACCGGCTCTGAAGCGCCTCAAGGGAACCGTCATTGCTGTGCCTATTGTAAATGTACTGGGTTTTGTGCATCAGTCTCGCTACCTGCCAGACCGTCGTGACCTGAATCGATCATTTCCCGGTTCAGAAAAAGGTTCGCTGGGTGGTCGACTGGCTCACCTGTTTATGGAAGAAATTGTTTCCAAGAGTACTCATGGTATCGATCTGCACACCGGTGCAATTCACCGTAGTAACCTGCCACAGATTCGTGCCAACCTGAATGACCCGGAAACCGAAAAACTGGCCTGTGCATTTAATGTACCCGTCATTATTTCCTCGAGTTTACGTGATGGTTCGCTACGTGAAGCCGCAGATACCCACGGCATACCGATGCTACTGTATGAAGCCGGTGAAGCATTGCGTTTTGATGAAGTGTCGATTCGCGCTGGCGTCAAGGGCATTGTCAATGTAATGCGAACACTGGGCATGCTAGCGCCATCCAAAAGCAAAAAGAGCAAGATAATTGAGCCGGTCATGGCGCGCTCCAGCTCCTGGGTACGCGCGGCAGGTAGTGGTATCCTGCGCGCTATGGTGCCTCTGGGTAGCCGCGTCAAGAAAGATACATTACTGGGTGTGATTTCTGATCCATTTGGTGAAAAGGAAATCAAGGTTATCAGCAATATCAACGGTATTGTGATTGGCCGGACCAATCTGCCGCTGGTCAATGAAGGTGATGCCATGTTCCACATAGCACGCTTCGAACAGGTGGGCGAAGCAGCGGCGGTCGTTGATGAATTCACCAATGTGCATACACCCGATGTACCTGCTCAGCCCGAAATGGATAGCCCGATAATCTAACCGGACTGGATGCCCTTAAAAACGCAGGCTGGCGGCTATACCCATCCAGCTAGCGTTTTTAAGGAGCGCATCATCGCCATGATGTAAGCTGTCTTTATCGATAACTCGCGTTGCGGCCACATAAGCTGAAATTTCCAGCTGAGTCCAGGGAAAATACACGGCACCGGCTTTGAACTGACTGTGATCAAAGCCACGATGCCCAGAGACAACATAGCCATCGTTATAGCCAGCACCAACGACTAGAAACGTATTGAGGTGATCCCGCACGGCATAATCATACCGCACCAGCAATTCAGCATAAGCTGCACCCGCATCATCAGAGTGAACGATGCTAGCAACCAGCTGCAATGAATCGTAAGCGTTGTATGCCAGCTCAATACCAAGCTCATGGTCGTCGGATGTTGCACCATTAAAATCAAAATCGAGGTAGGTATAACTGAAATACAACTCAAACTGATCGTGCAAACTAACGCCATAAACAAAATTGAGATTTAGCTCGGTATAATCCGCCGAAGCACTATATGCATACCAGGGGACGAAGGTGAAGTTTCCCTCGGTAATATCGGTAGAGAACGAAAACAGTGCATCATCATTCAGATTATCTCGCCCTTCGGTAATGTAGCGGCTCTCTAACATGGTATGAAAATGCACAGAGTATTCGGCTTCGATGTCGCTTCGGCGATCGGTTTCACGACGCAGATTACCGGATGAACCAATTTCAAGTGGAGCGACATCACCATCCTCATCATATTCGTATGAGGTTTGCTGAGCAAAGACCAAAGACGAGGCCACTGGAAACAGGCATAAAAAGAAAATGCCGGATTTTATAAATTTTGGCATAAATCGGGTATCCAGATAGAAAGACTTATCCGTTAAATAACTACGACACATTTCGATAGAAATGACTATATTTAACACCCTGTGACTTTAACACAATACTGATAATTCATAGCGTGATGAATCAGACTAATACATAATACATATGTGCATCATAATCATAATTGAAGAACAAATATGCAAAATATGCCCAACATCGAAAATTATCTAAACCAGCTCAAAGCCTGGTTTTTCAATCTGCAGAACTTGATAACCGAACCCAGCTTCTGGATTCAGACCAGTGTCATACTGGGTGTATTTGTCATTGCTCGCTGGCTGTTAACGCCACACCTGCAGGCACTGGTTGTGCGACTAAGCACGGTCGCACAGAATGTTCCACGCCTTAACAAGGTGTTAATTGCTATCAATGAGATGGCCAACACCATTACCTGGCTGTTATTGCAATGGACGGCTATCGCCACATTTATCTACTTCAAGCTAAATATCGATCTGCTAAATGTCGTCGCCAGCCTGCTCAGCGCCTGGTTGATTATCCGCCTGGTCACACGCCTGGTGAGTAATCGTACTACGGCTGGCGTTATAAAGACTATTGCCTGGACAGTGGCCCTGCTTAATATCTTCGGCGCCTTAAGCCCCACTCTGGAACTGCTGGACAGCGTTGCCCTGACTCTGGGGAGTGTACGCATCTCGCCACTGATTGTTATCAAAGCCGGTATTGCACTATGGATATCGTTGTGGCTGGCCAATGTACTATCTGCATTCCTCGACAAACGTCTCGAGACGGCAGATAACGTCACACCCGCCATGCGAGTACTCAGTGTCAAATTACTCAACATCGGGCTAATCATTGCTGCCTTCCTGATAACCTTTACTGCAGTCGGCATCGACCTGACCGCACTGGCCATTTTCAGTGGTGCACTAGGTGTTGGCCTTGGCTTTGGTTTACAGAAAATTTTCTCCAACCTGGTGAGTGGTGTCATTCTGCTACTGGATAAATCAATCAAGCCTGGTGATGTCATTGCGGTAGGCACCACATTTGGCTGGATTAATCACCTGAGTGCACGTTATGTATCGGTGATTACCCGTGACGGTATCGAGCACCTGATACCCAACGAAGTTTTAATCACTGAACGAGTGGAAAACTGGTCCTATAGTGACAACCTCGTACGCCTGAGGTTACCCATTGGCATTCACTATAAATCGGACGTTCGACTCGCAATGAAACTCTGCGTGGAAGCGGCCAGTGCCACTCCCCGTATTCTGGCAAAACCTGAACCACGTTGCCTGTTAAAAGGTTTTGGTGACAGCTCTGTCGACCTGGAACTGCGCGTATGGATCGATGACCCCCCAAATGGACGCTCTAATGTGCTTAGCGAAGTACTGCTGGGTGTATGGGATCGTTTCCATGAAAACAACATCGAAATTCCATACCCTCAACGAGATCTACATCTCAAAAGTGGACTAGAAATACTCAAGCCGGATACGGTATCCGGCAAGCACGAGGACAACCAACATGATTAAGTGCCTGCTAATTGAACAGGGCCAGAGCCAGGTAGGTGGCAAGGAACTCATTGCTGCCTGGCAGTCTTCGACCACTGCATGGATCTGGGTGGATCTGATCGACGAACCTGCCGAAAAGGAAGAAAGCTTACTGGTAGATACATTTCAACTGGATGCTATCGCAGTGCATGAAGCCCAGCGCCACCGTCACCCACCTAATTTCGAAGCCTATAACGATACGCTTTACCTGCTATTGAAACCGCTCACAGCGGAATCAGAATCGCTGGACTTCAATACCCTGCAGCTGGCGATGTTCAGCTCAGAACGTTTCCTGATTACCCGCCACTCAAAGCATTCCCCTTACCTGGAAAAACTCTGGAAACAGGCTCCGGAAACCTACGATGAACAGGAAACCTCTTTAAGCATTATCGAGGCCATGTGCCGACGCGTTGTACAACGATACGGACAGATCCTTCTCAACCTGGAACAACGCCTGGATGAAGTTGAAGACCAGCTATTTGATGCCCCCAGCGACAAATTAATGAAAGAGCTGGTCGGCTACAATACCGGGCTAAGAAAAATGCACCGCATTCTCAACTACTACGTAAGTATCTTTGAGCAGCTACATAAGCAACTCGTTGAGACTAACAACGCCAAGCAGGATGCATTTAATGATATTTACTCGCTCATCGAACGATTCAATAGCATGTCTGAAATGTATCAGAATGTTATTACCGACCTGATCGACGCCTATATCAGCCTCAATGGACACCGCCTCAACCAGATTATGAAGGTACTGACCGTGGTAACCGTTATATTTGTACCACTAACCCTGCTGGTAGGTGTTTATGGTATGAACTTCGAGAATATGCCTGAACTTAAATCCGAGCATGGCTATTTTATATTACTGGGTATTATGACAAGCATCGCGGTTCTCTTACTTTATGTATTCAGGCGCGTTCGATGGTTGTAATCTGAAACCGCTCAGCCATCATCATCTCTGTCGACTTTTCTACGCGAAGAACGCCGTACCTTTTTCTCAGGTTCTGCGAGCATCCCCAGCCAGGCAGGTAGTTTATAGCTTGGCAAGGGGTAGTAGGTCATCATCAAAAGCAGTGATAGCGTAACAAGATGAGCTTCCGGGTAACGTAACAGCCACATCCCCAGCTTATCCAGCTGGGTAACTGGCAGTACTAGCACAACCAGAACCATCGTCCATATCAGCCGAATAATGGCGCTTCGATAACCTCGCGATTCAATGGTCGAAAAGAATCGATCGAGCAATGAAGTTAATATTACAATGGGTAACAGCACCAGCTGCCCATCTGCTGCCAGACCGAAATAATCGAGTAGCGAAACGCCAAGAATCATACTGCCCGCAACCAGGGTAAAGATAATTGAAAGTCTCGGTGTTCGAGACATCCCCATACTAAATGTCGGCCGACCAAAATAGACCAGACACAGCGTGATAAACAGAATCAGCAGCGTTGTTACAAACTCAGCATAGACAAATGCCAGTGCCAGCATCGTCGGTGTGAAAACACCATAACTGTGAACCTGTAAAATCTGCCGAATAAAACTACATAGCAATGTGCCCAGTGGCAATAACATTAATAACGCTAGCTGTTCCCGGGTTTCCAGTGGGTATCGATCAAAAATAAACAGCTGAGACCATTCACCATCACCTGTTTCGGGGCTACGAAAACTGACAGGATTACGTTCAACAACAATATCGACACTGATAGATCCTCCCTCACTGGAATAGACCATTCCATTCCCGGATTTATCAAATGCCACCAGGGTATAGGGTACATCCCCTCGCCTCTCAGGCCCGCTATAGTATCCCTTCCAGTTATCATCCAGGTAGAACTCCACCCAGTAGAGTGGCGTCGACAAGGGATCTTCTTTCAACTCTATGCCTGTTACCAGGCGTGCCGGTATATCACTCAAGCGTGCCATTGCAACCATTAGCACCGATTTCTCATACTGGCTTGCAGCGTCGGCCGACACCAGTAACTCTAGCGGTCTGCTATCAATACGCTCACGGTGTGTTTTTGCAGATACGCGATCAAATATACGCGATGCTATTTGCTCAGCTGACAGACCATCCAGCTCCATAGTTGCCAGTAGCTCCAGTAACTGTGGTTCAGCCTGTTTGATAACGTCGGTGATGGAAAGGAAATAGGCACGACGCTTTTCAGACAGTGGAAGCGGTGCTGTTGTAATCACAAATGGCTCACGACTGAGCTGTAACGCATACTCGGATATAACCTGATAGCGGCCCTCTTCCCTGGCTCGCAATCGAATCGCCCTGCGACTTTCGACATTTGCCGATGGCGGCAGCAATTTCAGACCGGGATGATTTATATTTCGACTGGTCTGCCTCACATAGAGCGATTCATAGGCCGGCTGGATATGGATAACCGTTCTGTCATCCTCTATGAAATGACTCGACTCGATAGCTACCGTCCAGCTCTCATTATTAAATGATTCCTGATGATTGAGGAACTGCTTATGCAGAAAAACCAGCAGCACACCTGCAAACAGCAGAACAACTGCTGTCTTTCGCATGTTACGCGCAAAATCCGTACTATCCGCCTGGCTCGTCATCAGTTAATTATTATAGGTGATCTTCTAGCGGGAATAATGCGGGAAAACAACTTTCTATGCGAGTATTTTCTAGTAAAATAGCTGGAGTACTGACACCTTGCCATATGGTGCACATATGAAATATTTCTTATATATCACGCTGTTACTTAGCTCACCCTTCACTAGCAATGCTAGCGACAAACCTGTTATCGGGTGGATCGAAACCGTTTCAATCAATTCAACTGCATTCCAGGTAAAAGCTAAAATTGACACTGGCGCCGATAACTCATCAATCGATGCCAGTGAATTACAGCTCTATAAAAAAGCTGACCGTCAATGGGTCAAATTTGTCGTGAGAAACAACATGGGCGACAAGATAGAACTGGACAAACCCGTCGAAGATTTCGCATACATTAAGCGCAAGCAGGGCGGGGTTATCGAACGTCCCGTCGTGTTGATTGATATCTGTATTGGTAACACGTCACACAGAGCGCCAGTTAACCTGGCAAGCCGTGGACACTTTAACTACCGAATGCTAATTGGCCGAAGCTTTCTCAGTGGCCACTATCTGGTCGACAGCAGTATGACAGAATCAACAACACCGTCATGCCAGGCATTGCCCCAGGCGTCACACGACGATAGCTAATCACTAAACGGACTTTCGGCGCAAGACACTTTCCAGTCCTTTCCTGAGCGCATCTTTTGCCTTGTCGGCCTGTTTGAAAACAGCTTCGGCCTTGTAAAAATCCAGCATTCGAATATCGACAATATCTGGCTCAATATAAATATCGGGATGCTTCTCCAGCAATTTATGCTGCAGAATTGTGTTCTGCATAATCTGAAAGGTATTAAAAACCGCATCGAAAAAATCCGGTACCCGGCCGACACTTTCTGTACGATCACCCATAACATTAATTGCAATAATCGTATCGCATTCATCAAGTACATCAAATGGAACAGGGTTCACAGCACCACCATCAATTAGCACCTGTTCGCCGATTAGTACTGGCTTGAAAATACCTGGAAGCGCCATACTGGCATGAATCGCCTGACGCAAATCACCCGACTCAAACACCACCTGTTCACGTTTCCAGAAATCGGCTGCAACAACTTTCAGTGGATACTTAAGCGCTTCAAAGGAGGTCACCTTAACACCGTTCATTACATCACTAAGAAAAGTATCCGCCTTCAACAGCGCATTACCACTCCAGTCAATATCGATATACTCAAACCACTTTAAAAGACTCTTTTGCTTAAAGGAATCCAGAAGGCGATCGTTTTCCAGCAATGTCATCTCATTCACTGCTTCACGAATATCAGTGCCTTTATAACCTGAGGCATATAGCACGCCAATAATGGCACCAATACTTGAACCTGAAATCTGATAAGGTTGCACATCGAACTCATCCAGCACTTCCAGCATGGGAATATGCGCAAGTCCTTTAGCCCCTCCACCACCAAGTGCGATACCTATTTTGCTCATGTTGTTCCAGCTTAAAGCTTCAGGTTATGAAGTTAAAAATCATTAATGAACATGAATATCCAGATCATCAGGCATTTTATGATTCAGGATTTAACACCCTGTCGATATCACTCATCGCCTGGAACTCTTCGAGCCGTATACCCGCCTTTTTAAAATCAGGCGCGTCAGGATACTCGGATGCCTGTTGTGCAATCTGACGTGCTTCCTTCACCCAGTTTCCCGACCACACCATCAACAGGCGTATCTCGTCATCACAAAGATCGGCAATGACGAGTTTGAGTATCTCATAGAAGCCATTACGGGATAATGGCGTATGTACATTTGCAACTGCCTGAACATTACAGTGTCGAATAGCCTGCTCCAGCTCCTGGGTAGATTTTTCCAGAACCCCCTGCCGACTCTGTTCGGTAATCTTCTGCAGAGACTGATCAATTGACTGGCGGGCAGCTGTGCCCTGACTGTCTCGTCCGAACATGGCAATAAATGACTCGAGCGTAACCAGGGCATCGTGCGTTTTAGTAATATCTCTGGAACGGCCCAGTAACTTCTGACAGAAGCGCTCCAGTTCATCGGGGGTAATACTGAGTGTTATCGTATTAGCCTGATTCATAGTCGGGATCCATATTGATGGGTTCGACTATCAATAATAACACTCAACTTCGAATCAGGGCATAACCGCCGTTTGAATCACTTCGAAATGATCAAATGAACCCTCGAGGTTACGGCGGAAAAGTTGCTTCGACCAGTTTTCCAGCCCTTTCGGTTGTTCTTCCTTTTTCAGTACACTGGCAATGACATCCAGCTTTACTGTATTGGGTGTGTAATGTTCAACCAGCTCATGCCAGGCATTCAACTGATTTGCACGCACGCCGGGCATGGCATAGGAGGTACACTTCACCGACTGGAAACTCAGTGTGGAAAAGAAACCACGAAGCTTTCGGTTAACTTCTTCACGCACCAGCTTGCAGGCAAACCAGGCGATAGTCTCGGTAACATCCAGCAGGTCTTCATCAATGTCGCCCTGCTTCTCGAGAAAGTCGAGCGCAGGAAAATAACTGAGATTGTGTTTCTTTACTGCGGCGACCACCTGTTCGGTTAATGCTTCACCAACCACCTCAGCAGAGGATGCCAGGTGACGTTCCAGCAATTCGTGAGGCACACGCACCTGCAGGGTGATATGTATTTTACTGACGTGAAGGGATGCCATGCCTAGCTACGCAGAATTCTGGTCTGCGTCTTGATGGGGTCAGTCAGGTGCTTGATGCGCTTACGCATCACTGAGCCGATGGCATCTGTCTGACCAAACACCGGAAAGGTCAGCTCTTCACAATAGCCGGACAACACCATCATGGCATGTAGATAGTCTTCCGCATCGGGTATTGCCGCCTTCACCTCGGCCAGCTGCTCATTACATTCGTGGCAATGAGCTTTCGCCTCGTCGATGATCACTTCAATCTCCCGGTGGTTCGCAAATCCGGGGCAGATATCGCTGAAATAGTTTTCGATAGTCATAAACAAAGCGACGATAACATTCTGGTCACTGGGGCGTTTCAGAGCCGCATCGATGGTGGCAAGATAATTCTGCCCCGCTGCAGACATAACCCGTAATACTAACGCTGCCTGCGCATTGCCACTTTCAACTAACGGCGCCAGTGCCTGCTGATAAACCTCATATTTTGGATGAGGTGCTGAATCGCCAGGCAAATCATCGGGCAGTGCCTGCAGGAATCCAACATAGTAGGCACCTTTCATCTTCGCACGGTCCCACAGACTCAGCTTTAATTCTTCTGTTACCAGGCCGGGTTGTAGTGCTGCTTTAACACTGTCGATCATGGCCAGCGGCTCTTCTTCGAACGGCAGATGCTCGATCAGGAACTCTGCCAGCACCGGGCCCATTTCACCTTCGATCACTGCCTGTTTTTCCAGCATGCGACGCGCATTATTCGTGGTTGGCATACACCACCAGGCACGGCGTGCGATTTCATCGGTCAGGCCAGCTGCATGCACTACCGCCACCACAGCCTCCTCTTCACCCAACACTAACAGCTGATCGAGGCTTTCGTCTTTTGCCTGGCCCATACGTGTCCAGCGTTTGAGGTACACCGGGTAGCCACCGGGGGACCCCAGTGCCTGGGACGATAACAGCGCTTTGACATTACGAATGTACTGATCATCACGGCAGTTCGGGTTGAGTGGCACCTTGGCCTCACCACGCTCAGTTAGTGCATAGACGATCATACGCGACTCATCGATGCGCACCGCCTGTAAACCCTGGGTGAGTAACACGTTTAAACGTAAGCTGTCTTCGGGGGAAAGATCCATATCTCTTAAACTTTAAAACTTTTTAACTACACGAGTATTACATACTCAATACGATGTTTACGTCGCTCCTGCGAAGGCAGGAGCCCAGTGACTTTGCACTATGAACTTAACTCACATCAGTCGCTGGATTCCTGCCTTCGCAGGAATGACGGGGGTGCATACTTAAAAATATTAATTCAACTGTACCCGCTGCCCCCAGGGCACCGGCGTCTTACCTTTTACCAGCCATATGACAGGAAAGAAAGGTTCTTTCTCAGGGAACTCACCCTGCGCATCGGTAAAATACACTACCAGGCTAGGGAGTTCATCCTGCGTATCCGCCCACTCGAACACTGGATTGAAACGGGTGCCACCGCCGCCCTTGAATTTCTTCGGCATCTTGAATTCTTCCCAGGGCTCGAAGGTCCACGGACCACCATCGGCCAGGTGAGAGTCACAGGCCATCAGGGTAATCCGTGCACGGATCTGGCTCTTGATGGAATCCACCTCGGAAACGAATTCGCCAATTTCCTTATCGGAAATCGAGCCAGATATATCCAGCGCGACCACGATATTTAACTGCGCGCTGCGCAGGCTCGGATATACAGCTGGATCTCCACGGCGCGTCGAAGGGCGTGCATAGGTGTAGTCGTCTCGCGCTACCATGGTCATGTATCGGGACAGCAACATACGCCATGGCAGGCGTGGCTGTAACAGGTGATCCACCATACGCGCCATGGAACCACCCAGCTTACCGGCCTGGATCGCCTGCTGCGCGGCACTGGCCATACGCTGTTGCCATTGCAGGCTTAAAGATTCGATTTCCTGCGGTGTTAACGGGTCTGGCTCGCCCTCACCTTCTTCCGGTGGGCCCTGCTTCTGTTTACCCTGGTCACCGCTGTTATCTGCATTTTCCTGGCGCGCACCACCCTCTTCTTCACCCTGCCCCTGCTGGCCACTGTCCTGCTTTTCGTTCTTGCCTTCGTTCTGCTCTTCTGGCTCATCACCTTTGGCAGTTTCGTTATTATTGTCATCGTCCTGATCGTTATCGGAGTCCGGATTGATTTCCTGCTGCAACTCACGCTCCATGTCGTTGTCATTATCTTCCAGCAGGGGATAAATTTCTTCCGCCGTCATGCCATCGTATTCACGCATGTAATTCACACCGGGTGGCGGACTCATACCATCGTTGATCAGCATGGGATTAATCGCAAAGTCACAGGCCAGATCCCAGCGATGCTGCACCCGATTCTGACGACGGGCAAAATGGGATAAGGCACAGTGCAAAGCTTCGTGAGCTAATGCAAACTGTGTCTGCTCTGGACTCAGGGCATCGATATAATGTTCGTTATAGTAAAACTTCTTGCCATTACTAAAGGTGGATTCACACCAGTCTTCTTTGGCTTTTACCATGGGCAGGCGTAACACCAGAGCACCCAGGAAGGGTTTTTCCAGGATCAGCTTGGTACGCGCGGTGGCGAGCTTTTTATCTAAATCCAGTGACATAAAATCAGGTATTACCAGAGGTAGCTTTATCATTTAAAGAAAAAGAAAGCGCCAATGAACGCCAATGAACGCAAATAAAAGTAATTGAACATAAACGGTAATCTTCGCCACATGCCAATAAACTAAAGTATTTGTGTTTATTTGCGTTCATTTGCGTTTTCTTTTATCTGTCTAAAATAATCGCTACTTAATAAATCATCAACTCGGCAATATCATTTGCCCAGTCAGAAAACTCCGGCACGGCAAAAATATCTTCACCGATGGCGCGGTGCATATCCGATACCATCATCACGCCCATTTCCTTCTGGCGGAAGTTCTTCGCGAACTTGAGGATATTACCCATCACGCTTTGTGCATCAGACTCACCTTTCACACGAATCGCTCGACCCACCAGGGCCGCAGCAACCGCGTATTGCAGATCGATTTCTTTCGGTGCACTCACCTTCTCACCGGCAATGATTGCATCCAGGTCAGGCATCTGTTCCAGGCTTTCGATAAAGGCATTTAGCTCAACACCTGCTGCCGGGCCTACACAGGCCTGCAGGGTTCCCAGTAACAGGTCGGGGTAATCTTCAAACTTGTGCAATGCATTGTGGGCAAATTCCCAGGAACGGGGGGATGGAAACGCCACCGGGTTATGGGATGGATCAAAATCAAATAACAGGTCGGGACGGAAACGCAGGAAGCCAATCACGCGTTCGTCGATATCATGCTCCCAGGCCCATTTCACCCAGTCATCCAGGTTTACATCGACTTCATAGTGGGAGAAGCGGTTGGCCAGTGGCGCTGGCATGGTGTAAGTCACACCGCGATCGCCCTGACGGTTACCCGCAGCGAAAATCGCCCAGCCTTCGGGCACCTCGTAGTTACCCAGCTTACGATCCAGAATCAGCTGGTAAGCCGCAGCCGATACACTTGGCGGTGCCGAGGTGATTTCATCGAGAAACAGAATGCCCTGGGCACCATGTCGCTCGGCATTGGGCAGCATCGATGGTATCGCCCATTCCACCGCCGAGCCTTCCTTAAACGGAATACCGCGCAGGTCACTGGGCTCCATCTGTGAAAGACGGATATCGATTACGGGAATATCGTGCTTCTCCGCCACCTGCGCCACCATCTGCGACTTACCCACCCCTGGTGGGCCCCACAGCATCACCGGGGTATGGTGGCCAGTCTCGGCACTGACGAATTCACGATTTAATACTGATAATAATTGTGCTGGGCGCATGGCCTGTCCTGAAGTATCTAGTTTTCTATTTTGTAAGGTACGTTAAAAACACATCTATGACTGGCTGAGTTACCTCTAAGTCACTACATAGCCAGACAAACAGTCAATATATTTATTACTCGGTAAATAGTCGCCCGGGTTGCTTCTGGCGTGCCCCAGATCAAGGCGGCAAAATGTGAGTTTACAAGTGTAAGTCACTATTTACTAACCTGAATCGTTGTCCAGATTGTTCCAGGGCCGGTTCAGGCCAAGGCGAAAAATGTGAGCTTAGACGTCTAAGTGTCCATTTTTCAACGCAGGCATGGGCCTGCCCTGGGGCAATATGGATAACGATTCTAGAAGCCGGCTTTCTTGTACCATTCCTGTGCTTTTTCCTGGCTCTGTTCCACGCCCTTACCTTCCTCATACATCATAGCAATGGTCGTCATGGAGCCAATCAAGCCCTGGTCCGCGGCTTTTTCAAACCAGCACAGGGCTTCACCGTAGTTCTGGTCGGTGCATTCACCTTCCATATACATGAAACCCAGGCCATGCTGGGCGATCGCGTGATCCTGCTCTGCTGCAGCTTTCATCCACTGGAAAGCCTTCTCATCGTTGGCCACCACACCCAGGCCATTCTGGTACATGATGGCCACCTTATGCTGGGCATCCGCATCACCTTCCTGCGCGAACCTCATCAGAAAGCGCATCGCCATAGTGAAATTCTTCTCTTCGAAGGCTGCTACGCCACTCGCGTAATCCGGATCATTCATCGGCAAGTCTTCAGACATGGTAAACCTCTTGTGTTCTCTTGTGGGGGGCCAATCAGGCGCCCTAAAGGATATATCAAGCCCCCTGGGCAGCGTATATCCCTATATGGGGAGAATAATTCTCATTTAAACCGTCCATTCTACCAGATAAGGGACAAGCTCTAAAACGCAGTCTACCTGTGGACATCTCCAGAATCGCTTTTTTTGGCTAAAGCCCTTGATTTTTAACGGTTTCAGCTTAGAATTCCTGTCCCCGAGATATTTGGGGATATGACAGACACGCCCCTACCCCTCCCTATAGGGATATATAGACAGCTTATGAGTCTGCTATACTATGGCGCGTCCTGAAAAGTCACCACTGGTACTTTTCTACTCATTTTTCTAAGATCTCGCTGGCTTAAGCGAACCAGCGGCGTAATAAAACATGGTCTTTACCAGGAGTAAACTATGAACAAAGAATACTATGATACAGTTGTTAAACTGGAAAAAGATGGTGTTGATCCAGAATACATCCAGGGTTGGCAAGGTGGTTACGTATGTAACCCAGAGCGTGAAGAGCAGCGCACTAACGAAGCATACGATGCAGGCTTCGAAGATGGCAGCAACCACAACACTGATAACGCTGACAAGTTCAAAGCTTAATTTAAAAGCTTAAAACTCAGTCGAAAAAAGGCCGGACACGTTCCGGCCTTTTTTATGAAATGAACCCCACTCATAGATACCGGAGATGGGGATGGAAGGCATGCATAACAACTTCCTATGCTAACTACCGGGTAACACCCGCATTACAATCACTCTGTAGCAGCAAACAGGAAACGATTAATCACCAGTTGCCATGATATCTTTGAACTGCTGCCTGTCTTTTAATGCAGCCAGCGCTGGGTCGTCTAGTATAGCCTCCTTGAAACTATCACGCCTGTCTACCGCTTCCTTAAGATAGGTCATGGCCTCATCATATTTCTCCATTTCTGCGCAGGCACAGGCCAACTGGTAAAACGCATGACTGTTTTCCTCATCCACTTCCAGCGCCTGATTAGCAAGACTGGCGGCCCATTGAGGTTCGCCAATTTCCAGCACTGCATCCGCCTTATAGGTTAATGCTTCCACATCTTCGGGACGCAGTTTTAAAATCTGATCGTATATCGCAATTTTATTCGACGCCGCTGACTCCTGCGCTGCGCGTAACCATAATGACTGTATTTCCTGGGTTAGCTCTATTTCTTCCCGATTCTTTCGAATGTGCTGCGACTTCCGGTTAAGCTGCTGCTCGATCGTAACGAGTCGCTGCTCATACTCATTAACCAGACGACTGATTTCTTCATCCGCAAGCGAGTGCACGCGTTCCCGAATCTCACGTATAGATGTCCAGCCAACCAGTACGAGTATGGAGGTTGCTCCAGCAATCAAGTAGAAAAAGTACGTTACAGTATCTGTTGCATAGGCTACTCCTCGATCAATCGAATTATGTTCCCGATCAAGAATCTGCTGCATTAATTCATGTTTCTGCGCAGCCATATCGGTGCGCAACTGTTTCAACTCATCAAGCACATAGCGTTCGACAAATGGCGTATATAGCGGCTCTTCAAGTTGCTCGACTGTATCTTCTGCCTGCTTACCGGCGGCTGCAGCTGTTACTACAGAAATTTGAAACAACAGCAATATGTTAATTAACAGGCGACACATATTGCATGCCCATGATCATGAACTTCCACCAGTGCCTCATGCAGAGCCATGACAGTTTGTGTGTAATCATCTTCATTAACAATAAACTGCATATCGACCTGACGCATACACTGATGAATCGCCAGAACACTGACTCCACTCTCAGCGACGGCACCAACAGCACGGGCCAGGATACCAGGTATCTGCATATCGCTGCCGATTGCAGAAACAATAGCAACTTTTTTCTGGTCAATCTCTGCTTCATCAAGCTGCTGTTCAAGCCTACGACGAATACGTCTCACGGTTTTCATGCTGGCACGAATATAATGCGTGATGGTGTTAGCATTCATATCTTTAGAAACTATCTGCGCACCAAATCGCTTGATTGTTTCCACGATAATGCTGTCGTAATCATAACTATTACCGGCCATATCCTGATCAAACACTTCGAGCGCATAGATACCCTTACAGCCTGCTATGATTTCGACACAGGCCTGCTGACTCACATAATCACCGGTAATCAACGTACCGGCATGTTCAGGCTCAAAAGTATTCATTACTCTTAACGGGATACTGTGCTGCCGCAACCCCTTTGCAGCTTTGGGATGGATGGCTTCCATTCCGAGGTTGGCGAGCTGATCTGCCACATCGTAGTTGGTACGCCCAATGGGTACCGCACTGGACTCACCCACCAGCCGGGGATCAGCACTGCTAAGGTGAAACTCTTTGTGAATAATGGCTTCGCGTGCACCCGTAATCACCGCCAGTCGGCTGAACGTCATTTCGCTGTAGCCGCGATCGAATAGTGACATCAGGCCGTCTTCGGTATGCGCATAACCGGTTACAACAGGTAACTGTTTTTCCAGGTTAATTGTTTTGAACGCCTGTCGAATACGCTCATCAAGAGACAGGTGCTCATCTGAATCCCAGCCTGTCAGATCAACATATATAGCATTAACACCATCCTGCTGTAATAGATGAGTCATATTCCAGGCGCTATGTGCCTCACCCAGACTGGCGAGCATTTCACGTACCGTGTAAAGATGATGATCAAGTGAAAAATGACCGTGTGAACACAGGCTATGCAGCCCAAGCAAACAGCTTTCAGCCTCTGACAGACGCGCTTCGATAAACCGATTAGCCTTGCATAGCAGTTGTTTATCCGTAAACAGGCTTGCATTAATGTTTAGCATCTCGCGGCGTAGATCAGTAAGCGCCACTTCCCAGCTACTATCCTCGATACTACTCGAGAACAAACCATATACACCGGGCTGACCACTTTTTTTATGCTCCAGCAGTTTATCCGTGATACCTGCATAAGCGGACACAACAAATACTCGCTGGTATAGTGAATCACCGTCTGGCTTTAACATAATGTTATCCCTGACGGAGGCATAATCACTCATGGATGTGCCGCCAATTTTTTCAATGGTATGCGTCATAAGATATTTCTGATCCTTATTAAAACTTCTAGCTATTAATTTTAGATATACTCTTCACAGCGCTCACAACACCTGGCATCGGGTCTGGCGACCAGATAGGCATAACTGATACGTTGATTGCATTGCGGGCATTCACGTAAGTACCCATCGTTCAGGGCAAGCAGGTTTTGCTGTAGATTTTCACATTCTCGTTCTAGTTCATGCTTTTCAGCTGTACTTATTGTCCTGGATTTCAGGTTATTATTTAGCTGATTAATCCTGGTTTTAATAAGCACCTTCAACTGTAAATGCTGGTTCCTGTCCATAATATATCTACTCTAACTGGCTATACTTTCCCTGAGTTCATAAGAACCATCCCTGTCATGCACTTCATCACCTCTCAGCGGAGGATTAAAAACACAGGCCATCTGCATTTCAGTAAATGCTCGCAGTATATGCCGATCATGCTTATCCAGGATGTACAATGTACCCGGTCCAATTGGCCATTTCTTTCCATTTTCCAGGCTTTCGATTTCACCTTCGCCGCTGATACAGTAAACTGACTCAAGATGATGCTTGTAATGCATACGGAAATCCGCACCCTCGAATATGGTAGTAATATGAAATGAAAACCCCATATCATCTTCCTTTAAAAGCATCCTTACACTTTGCCAGTTACTATCCGGTGATGTAACTTTCCTGTCACTTTCACTCGCATCTTTATAATTACGTACAATCATTGTGATCTCACTATTTTCCTGATTAGTTAGCCATGTTCGATGAGTTAACTATTGACAGCTTTTGCAGTCACAAAGTAGTCACTCTGCTGTGGTACTTTTTCACTCTTACAAACATCGCTGACCGCATCTTCAACAATATCAATACCACGTTTAAGATTTTCGTAACTGATAATTAATGGACAGAGAAATTTAACAACCTGGTCATCATCACCACTGGTTTCGATTATCAGGCCATTCTGAAAAGCCTGATGCGTAATTTTTGATGCCAGTTCACCATTTACACAGTCTATACCCTGAAACAGACCTCGACCCTTGCGTACCATTTGGCCATTACCATATTGTTTAACAATATTATTCAGGCGGTTGGTAATATACGATGCTTTACGTTCTATCTCTTTAACAAATCGGTTATCTGACCAGTAATAATCTATCGCCGCTTTCGCCGTGATAAAGGCATGGTTATTACCACGAAATGTTCCATTATGTTCACCCGGCTTCCACTGATCCAGCTCAGGGCGAAAGAGTACAACCGCAAATGGTGTTCCGTAACCGCCCAGCGATTTTGAGAGTGTTACCATATCAGGTTCGATGCCTGCGGGTTCAAAGCTGAAGAAAGTACCGGTTCTTCCACAACCCGCCTGGATATCATCAACAATAAACAGCACATCGTGCTTTCGACACACATCCTGCAGATTTTTTAACCACTCGAAACTGGCGACGTTTATACCACCCTCGCCCTGCACAGTCTCAACGATAACTGCGGCGGGTTTATCAACACCACTACTGTTATCCGATAACACCTTATCCAGGTATTGTGTTGTATCGAAACCATCCCCCAGGTAACCATCATATGGCATTCGGCTAACACCATTCAGACTAACACCCGCAGCTCCTCGGTGATGGGAGTTACCCGTTGTCGCCAGTGAACCGAGCGACACGCCGTGAAAGCCATTGGTAAATGAAATAATATTTTCCCTGCCAGTTACATTTCGAGCCAGCTTCAGTGCCGCCTCGACTGCGTTTGTACCTGTAGGCCCCGTAAACTGCATGACATAATCCAGCCCCCTGGGCTTGAGAATTTTCTCATTAAATGTCTGCATAAATTCAGCCTTGGCACGGGTATGCATATCCAGACCATGAGTGATTCCATCCGACTCGATATACTCAAGCAGAGCCTTTTTAAGAACCGGGTTGTTATGCCCGTAATTCAATGTTCCTGCACCCGCCAGGAAATCCAGATACTGATTACCTTCCTGGTCATACAGATATTCATCTTTTGCGTGATCAAATACCACGGGAAATGAGCGTGCATACGACTGAACTTCAGATTCAATCTCTTCAAAAATTGTCATTAACATTCTCCTGTTAAATTTCTTCGATAAAAATACTGGATGGAATATAAAGAAACTGCGTTTACAGGCCGGGTAGCCTGCTATCACGCTTAACCGCGTTGTATCGGGCCGACAATCACACGGTCTTCTGACTCGTGCTTACCATTAAAATGATGATCGCGATCGAACATAGGCATGCGCTTTAATTCAGCCTGATAGAACTCGGCCAGGCGCGTAAACAGAGCCCAGGACGGGCTGTTGGTGGGTGTAATTGTCGCTTCGATGAAGCGTATCTGTCTGCAGGACTCTCGATCCAGTATGTGCCTGATCATTCGACCAGCAAGCCCCTTGCCACGCGCTGATTCACTAACAGCAACCTGCCAGATAAACAGGGTATCGGGCTGACCCGGTGGAATATAGGCACTCACAAACCCGACCAGCTCACCATTAACTTCTGCACAGCAACCGGTTTGTGAAAAATGTGCACATTGCAACAGATTGCAATACACCGAGTTTTCGTCCAGCGGCTTGCAGTCAGCCACCAGCTGGTGCACAGACATGCCATCGGATGACAGAGGCACCCTGAACTGAAGCAGATCAATTTTTTCTGGAAGTTTACTCATAAATACTAATATATATAGCCCTAACTATTATTTACTTAAAAATAAGCCGATGATGCCGTTATTGCTCATACATAGAAAATATTAAGCATGTATTTCAATAATTTATATAACATATCGACTCAATCTAAAATCAGAAACATATAGTACACTAAATAATTATATAATCAAGAGCGGTCGTTATCAGTGCAATACTTTGAACTGTATGGTAAATTGAACGGATACACGGAGCCTGCCAAAACAGGACTGTTCGAAAATTCACCAGTATGAAGGCATAACAGATTGAATACAGCCGACGAGGTACTGATTGCCTTACGCAGGGTTATCCGGGCAACTGACCTGCACTCCAGGCACCTGGCTAAAACCACGGGCCTCACAGCACCGCAAATGCTGTTACTACAAACACTCCGAGATCAGGGGGATATCACGATTGGCGAGCTCGCACGTAACATGAGCCTGAGCCAGGCAACCGTGACCACGATTATTGATCGCCTCGAAAAACGCTCACTCGTCAGCCGCGAGCGCTCCAGCCAGGACAAGCGAAAAGTCCATGCCGTACTCACCGATGCGGGACTGGAAATCCTCAAAAATGCACCCACCCCTTTACAGGAACACTTCACCCGCCAGTTCACCGACCTGCAGGAATGGGAACGCACTATGATTATTTCGGCTCTGCAGCGGGTTGCTCAGATGATGGACGCACAACATATCGATGCTGCACCTGTACTGGATGTGGGCGTTATTGATCGCAAGGATACCCAGCTTGAGAATCCGGCTGCGTTTGACGAAATGAACCGTAAATAGCTGGCTAAAACACCGTTCGATACCGCTCAGGCGATCACCCCTGATCAGCCAGCCAGTAGAAATGGTATGGCGGCACGATTAGCTGATCCTTGAACAACACCGGCGTTTCACCGGAGTAAAGATCACGCAGCTGGCCATGCTGGTAACGAATACAGCTACTGACAGCAGACAGGTCCAGGTACTGGGGCCTGGCATCGAAGTTCCCCACGACCAGTACGCTACTGGAAGAACGCTGCAGGTTGAAGCGCAGAAACGCAAACAGGTGCGGATTCTCGAGCTGAATTAGTTCGCGATTGTTGAAATCGGCAAACGCCGGGATTTCCTTGCGCACCGAAATCATCTTGCGTATCGCATTAAAAATACGATGCTCCACGGTTCCCGACTGGTGTCGCATCTCCGCCTTATCCCAGTCGATCTTTGGACGGTGCGCCCAGCGGCTATCATGGGCCTTATGTTCATCGTCGAGAAAGCGACAGTCATTCAGCGTACCAATCTCATCACCGTAATACAGCAGCGGGATACCACCGAAGGACATGATCATACTGTTGAGCAACAGGATATGCTGCACCGCATTATCAGCCATATCGGAATCACCGGCTTCCAGGGCGGCTTCGAGCCCCACCAGTGATGCCAGGGAACCGGATATACGGGTATCACCCGTCTTACTGTTCTGGCCAAAGGGAAGTCCGCGCGCGATAGAGTCTTCATAATTTCCGATGTAATAATCGATCAGGAATTTACGGTGCTGATAGGGCTCATAACCTACCGCACGAATATCTGCATCGTCGAAACCAAGACCGATATCGTCATGACAGCGCACATAATTCAACCAGGTCGCACGCTCCAGTTTGTCAGGGATACTTTTCAGGCCCTGGTATAGCAGGCGCGAGTTCTTGGTCGCCACTGCATCCCACAGCAACGCCATATAGGTTGCGTTATAGGCAATCTCACATTCCTTGGCATTAATTGCGTCCTCGCCGAAGTACTTGATAATTTCCACCGGCGCGACAATTGCTTCGGCGATGAACAGAACACCGGGCGCGGTCACCTGGCAACAGTCTTTCATTAGCTGCAGAATCAGGTGAGCTTCACGCTCATTCTGGCAGGTCGAACCAATTTTCTTCCACAGAAAAGCAACCGCATCGAGGCGCAGCACATCCGCCCCCTGATTGGCCCAGAACAGGATAATATCGAGCATCTCGATAAACACCGACGGATTGCTGTAATTGAGATCCCACTGGTAATCATTAAAAACCGTCATCACCCACTTGCCCATCTGCTCATCCCAGGTGAAATTACCGGGTGCATTTTCCGGGAAGATTTCCGGCATGGTCTCCTCAAACATATCGGGCACATCGCGGTTATCAAACACGAAGTAGTAATCCTGATATTGTTGATCACCCTGGCGCGCCTTTTCTGCCCAGGCATGCTGGTTGGAGGTGTGATTCACAACCACGTCCAGCGTCAGCAGAATGTCACGCTTCTGCAGTTCTTCACTGAGCGTATGCAAATCTTCAAGATTACCAATACGGCTATCGACCTGGCGAAAGTTACTCACTGCATACCCACCATCACTCTTACCCTCGGGGCATTCAAGTATCGGCATAATATGAATCAGGTTGATGCCCAACTCCTGGAAATAATGCAGTTTCGAGGTAAGCCCCTTGAGGTCATGGGCGAAGCCATCGGTATACATCGCCATGCCAACCCATTCCTGGCTGAGAAACCAGTTATGGTTTTTTTCACGCTCCAGATCCTTACGCTTGAGACGATCGGGACGCGCAATATACTGGCGAGCCATGGTCTCCACCAGTTTCTGCGCCTGCTGCTCGAAGTCAGATCGATCAGCATAGAGCACGCTAAACAGCGAATAAATCGAATAAAAATTAGCCCCCAGACGTGTATAGAAATGCCGGATCTGCTGCTGTTTGATCTCCGGATTCAGCTTCAGCAAGATATCATTTAATAGTGAATGTGAAACCTGTTCATACATAAGTCTGTTCCGTTGTTAACACCACTCGCTACTCAGCGATCGATAAAAAACCTGATCACGACTGGTTGCCCCACGTATACCAACAACACGGGAAGCAAACTGCTGGGCACGTTGCAAACTTTCATCCAGCGACCAGCCCCGACACAAACCCAGCAATATGACACTGCTAAAAGCATCACCTGCACCTACCGTATCTATCACAGAATCGGAACGCTGCGGGGTGACACTCAACACATCACCATTACGGGTATAGGCTTTTGCGCCCTGCTCGCCCTGTGTCAGGATCAGTAATTCCAGCGGGTACTGATCAAACAGGAATTGCACATGTTGCGCCGTATCGCCGGCCTGCTTCACGATCAATTCAAGCTCATGTTCATTCAGCTTGAGATGACTACAGCCATTGAGGGCATAATCAATAATGTCAGCTGTCCACCAGGGTAGGCGCAAGTTTATATCGACAAAAATCGCACCCTGGTGCTGTTGCTTGATCTGTTGCAATGCAACACGCGACACATCATTACGTAACGCCAGGCTACCATGATAAAGAATCAAGGGCGCCTCACTTTCAATTGCCGGCGCATCGATAAAATCCCAGGCACTATTTTCAACAATCGTATACTGCGGCTCCTGTTCGATAAAACTCACATCAACGATGCCGGTTGCATGCTTGTTATCCAGCTGCATACCTGCGGTACTCATACCCCAGTCCTGCATTGCACTGAGTATAGACCGACCATTATCATCATCACCCAGCCGAGATATAAACACGGGCTCTAAGCCAAACCCCTGACAATGCCAGGCCACGTTAAACGGTGCGCCTCCAAGTACACGCGCACCATCAGGAAAACAGTCAAACAGGACCTCACCAAATATCAGCGGTTGTCGTTCATGGCTCATTTCTCAGCCTCTATACAGGGTTTCAGCTGTGGGAAAAAATGCGCAACACCTTCAAGAATACCCGCACTGTAATTACCGTTCATTGAGAGGTATCCACCCCGTGCAATGTACAGTGTAGTTTCAGTATCACTGCCTCGCACCTCATCAAGTACCCAGCGCCTTAATTCATCACTGGCATTGGCGACCAGTATGGAACGGATACCACTCAGCATCACCGAGACATCGTTACCGCTATCACCGGCAAACACTATTTGCGAATGATCGATTGCCAGCTGTTGCGCGAGGAATTCAATCGCAAGCTGTTTCGATGCCAGCGCAGGTAACACATCAAGCAAACCGATCTGTTCCAGATCATCGACACTCCACACCAGATTCAGCTCGATCATCTGCTTTTCAAGTTTGTTACGAATCAATCGCTCTATCAATTCGCGATCAATATCCAGCGCACAGTAGTAACTTAATTTGAATTCCCCCTGCTTATGCGCTTCTTGCAGGCGCAGGCCATCAATATTACCGATCAATTGCTGTAAGCCTGCCGCTGTATTGCCACTCCAGTTATCTGATAAACGCTGACGCCACGCCTCAAAACGATGCCAGTCGTGCTTCTCGATATTGTAGATCGTAGCACCCACATCAGCGATCAGGTAATCCGGCTCAGGTATCGCGTACTCTTTGATCGCACGACTTACCAGCTCACGGTCACGCCCACTCACATAAACAAGAGTAACCTGTGGTTGTTGTGCGAGTTGTATAAAACGCTGTCGTGCACCCGCCGACTCTGTTGCGTGGCCATTTGGCAACAATGTCCGATCAAGATCTGTACACAATAATAACTGCATCAGGATTTTCTGACCTTACACTGCTCAATAAAACCATAATGTTTTATCGCCTCGAGTATGCCACTCGCCCCGGGTTGCCGCGCAAAATAAACCGAATCCAGGTCGGTCAGTTCGGTCAGCTCCTCGTCGTGACGATTAGCAACCACCACGGCGAGTGTATTACCTCGCATCATATCCTCATCAGCACCGGAGCCACCGGCAACCAGGATATGATCAAAATCAATGCCCCACTGATTCGCAAACCATCTCATGGCAAAGCCCTTGGATGCTCGTATCGGCACGATATCCAGATATTGTCCGAACGACAGGAAGGCATTCACCACCAGATCATTACGGTGTAGCAGACTGGTGATATCTTCCAGGCTGGGTGCCTTCTTCGGATCAATGTAATAACTGATCTTGAAGCGGCTCTGCTCGATTTTCGGCTGCAGTTTTAGGCCGGGAATATCTTCCAGCAACTTACGCACGGCCATGGGTTTCCACAGGTGATCGATATGATCATTCCACGCGGTGTCCCGTGTCAGGTTCGGCGCATAGTAGATCTCGGTGCCGAGGCTGGTAATCAGCACATCCGGCTGTGGTATGCCGTACTTACGTAATTCCTTGAGCGCCGAGTCCAGGCGTCGCCCGGTTGCTATACCAAAGCTCAGGCAGGTACGGTTACGCCGTACCGTATCAACGAAACCACTAATCGCATTCGGCACCGCCAGCAGATTCTGATCAAGATCGGTAAACAGCGCGCGGTCATGGAATAACATGGGGCGCCGCATCAGATCGACCGGCTGCTGTTTCTGATAACCCTCAAATAATGGCGTCACCTGCTGTATGTACTGATCAACATGAGCCTGCCATGAATAATATTTCTCTACATTCACTAACCCGTTGTCAGAATAGTTTTGCCAGCGTTGTGGATCATCCAGTATCCCCAGTATGACATCTGCCATCGCCTGCTTGTCCAGTGGGTCAATCAACTCACCATTCTTACAGTTCTGGATAATATCGGTTGGCCCGCCATCCTCTGTCGCTACCAGTGGCAGGCCACAGGCCGCTGCTTCGATCAGCGTCAGACCAAAGGGCTCTGTCAGTGCCGGGTTAACAAACACACCTTTCGACATCACGGCAAGGCGGTAGAGTATCGATACATCATCCGATTCGTGATGTTTTGGGTAGGCGACACACCCATAAAGATCATAGCGATCGATCAGTAGCAGGATATCGGTCAGCACCTGCTGAACACTATCCTCCATCTCGTGAATATCATCCCGGTTACCTGCAACCACCACCAGATTCGCCCTTGAGCGCAATGCCTCCGATTCTCCATAAGCTTCAATCAGGGTGCCAATATTTTTGCGCTGATCCGGCCGTGACAGGGCCAGAATCATCGGCTTTTCAGGTTCCTGCAGGAAACGGCCTAACACCCGGCAGATATGACTTTCACGCTCATTACCCTGCACCGGGTGAAACCGCTCGAGATCGGTGCCAGGAGGAATGACACACATCTTCTGACTCTGGCAACAATCGTACATGCCGTACTGCTCGTCGATTTCCTGGTGGGTACTGGCAATGATGCGATCAGCCAGCGCGAGCACATCTTCCTCAGCATCAATACGGCGTGAAATATTAAACCGTTGTTCGATATCATCTTTCTTCAGGCCACTGGCCAGTAATCGACGACGCTTGACCCGCCCCAGCGAGTGCCCGGTATGCACCAGCGGAATATTCAGCACATGGGAAAAACGCGTTGCCACGTAACCAGCATCGGCATAATGACTGTGGATAAGGTCGGGTTTCTGCTGCTGCTTATTGATATAGTCGATAATATTATCGGAAAAGCTGTCCAGGCCCTCCCACAGCTGTTCTTTGGGTACGTACTCTGGCTCACCACAGTCGATACGCACAATCTGTACGTTATCGGAGAGCTTTTCGAGACTCTGGGAATAGATCGGATCGATAGCCGGGTCTTCGACTCGCTGGGTCACAAGATCGACACGGGCAATGGAGGGGTGCTGGCCCAGGGCACGGGCGAGCTCAACCACGTACTTGGTCTGGCCGCCGGTATCCGAATCTCTACCAAGCTCAAGATTCTCACCGCGTATCAGGCCATGTACGCTAATTAACAATAGATAAAGCTTTTTTTCATCATCCATAAGTTGTTATTCATTATGCTGAAATAGCCAATGAATTCAACTCTGCATAACGGGGAAGCTATGAAGTCAGGATAGCTACCCAGCTTTGAACACAACAGGAAAGCTAGTCGCCAAGCCGCGCCGTGCTGCGGCCATCCACCATTTCGAGCTTGGCTTTTTTCAGGTTTTCCATCATCTCGGGCACTTCGATTTCGATAATCTGATCTGTGATCCACTTGTTATCACGCTCACCCATTACCGCACTTATGTTGTCACCGAAGTCTCGTTTGTACTGAAAGCCGGGCATGTCCTTTTCTTCGTCCCATGATGATTCAGCATATTGATTCAGGCGCTGATTCATGGTGTCAATAAAGGCTTTTTTGTAGTCCACATCACGTCCGATGAGGTCTTCGCTGTTCTCCTGGAAGGTTTTTGACAGCTTGGTCGCGAACTTGACGATAAACGCCTGACGTTCGTCCTGGCTCATCTGCTCAGCTACCATACGGTCAGTCACCGACACCAGAAATGCCAGTGCCTCGCTGATGACGTCGAGTCTCTGCTGCTGAGTATCGGTCTGGAAGTTTTCATTTTCCAGGTTCAATACCAGCTCCATAGCAATACGCCAGGAGATAAACGCCATGGTATTGGCCTTTTCATCGACGGTGACTGTTCGCTCTTTATTGTGCCACTTGGTACGCATTCTCATGGGATTAACTCTCAGGCTTTTTCAGCGGCGCCGGAGCCCTTCGACTCCGATGCCATAATAAAATCGGGCTGAATAGTATACTATTCTAGTAAGGATTTATCCCCACCCATTAGTGATATATTACACCCATGCAGCTCACCAATACCGTACAGCTCAACTGCCACATTTCTGATGCCCAGTATGCGGGTAACTACACCCTGTGCATTTACCTGCTAAAAATGAGGGAATTCTATCGCTGGGAAAAACAGCTACCCTTCACGAAAAAGCTGGAAAATGACCATATCGGCAAGTGGCTGACCGAACGAGAAGCATTGTGGGATGAAATCGATGAAAACCCGCTGGAAGACCTCAGTATCGACTCGCAATCCTTCAATCTGTACGACAATGCCGCTATCAACCAGCAACTGGAAAATCACCAGCTGGTATACAGCGGTGGCTATGGTCTGTATGGCAAGCCCGTGTTTTTCCTCGGCGAGCTGATTCATAAAGAAGTCCTCGACGACTACACACTGTATATTTCCGGTAAAGAACTGGCCCGTGACCTGGCCGCACCACCGGGTATGGCTCAGGACAAAACTGTATATATCCGCCGCGAATCCCTGCGCCGTTTTATCTGGGAGAAGTTCGAAGAATCCCACTGGCACAAGCAGGAAAACCCGCTGGCACGTGCCCTGGCCTGCTATGACTTTAAAAGCAACCCGGAAGCCTCGCTCGAACAGATGACCGACAATGAAGTTGATACCGTTTTGCATCACGAAATCGGCGAGATTCGTGCCGGTAAATTACTCGGTGATACCTGGGAAACCATGTTAATGGAACTACCGCGCTCACAGGCAGAAATTATGGCCCGCGCCATCCGCGACAACATGGCAGATCTGCTCTCGACCCTGCCACATTTACTGGAAAAACAGGAGCCCGCACAGCTACACTTTTATTTCGCCAATATCAGTAGCATGCGCAAAACTATTTTCCCCGAACTCATGGCAGGCTACCGTGACTGGCTGGAAAACAGGAACACACGCAAACTACAGTCACTACTCGGCGAGGCCAGCGAACACTGGAATACAATTGCACAGCAAATGCTAAAAATATTCGAACAACAGGGTAAACATGCAGCACCACAGATAGAAGCCCTGATTAACAGCAACACACTGTAAGACATAACCGCTACAGTACCCAACTTGAAATTAAATCGAAAGAACTATGTATCACGACTCGACGCAACGAAAGCCACTGCTAAACTTTAAAGAAGTAAAGGAAAATAGCTTCATCTATATCAATGAAAATGCTTTACCCAAAGACATTTGCCGCGAAATGATTCGCCGCTTTGAAAGCGATAAAGAAGCTCAGTACCGCGGACGCATTGGCCAGGACTTTAAGGAAGATCCAAACATCAAACAGTCTACCGACCTGGCGATTAGCGCACACGATCACTGGAAAGATATTTCACAGGAGCTGTTTCGTTCACTGGGATTATCACTGCGTGAATTCTCGGATGCATTCCCCTTTTTCAAGGGAAGATTCAAAGACGTCGGTTACAATATGCAACGCACGGATGCAGGCGAATATTACAACTGGCATATCGATGGTGGCAGCCACGACTTTGCCGATCGCCAGCTGGTTGCACTCTGGTATTTAAACGATGTCGAAGGCCCAGGCGGTGCCACTGAATTCATGTATCAAAATGTCGCGGTGCAACCCAGAGAGGGCGCACTGGTTTTATTCCCGCCCTTCTGGACACACGAGCACCGTAACTCACAACTACAGAAAGGCGTTAAATACGTAGCCACGACATGGGTGTCGTTTGCCTGAACTTGAAAAACAATAACAACATAAGAAAACGCAAGTGAACGCGAATAAACGCAAATGGAGTATAGTCGTACGCCTGCGGCGTACATCCTTCAATAATGCTTTTGCTTTTATTTGCGTGAATTTGCGTTCATTTGCGTTATCTTTTATACCCGCCCATGTCTGAAATTATCCTACAAACACCTGCCACGCCTGAAGATTTCGAAAAGTATTTCGAGCTGCGCTTTCGCATGTTACGCCAGCCCTGGGGTGAGGAACGTGGCAGTGAAGTGGATGATGAGGAAGACACCAGCCACCACCTGATGGCAATGCATATGGATAAGGTTATCGGTGTTGCCCGCCTGCAGTTCTTTGCGGAAGAAAACAGTGCCCAGCTGCGTTACATGGCGGTCGATGATACATATCAGGGTCAAGGAATCGGCCGTTTACTGGTAGCTGCCATAGAAAAACACGCCTGTGAGCAAGGGTGTAAGCGATTATTCCTGCATGCAAGGGAGAACGCCCTGGGCTTCTACCTGCACCTGGAATATGGCATTATAGAGCGTAGTTACCTGCTGTTTGACCGCATTCAGCACTATAAAATGATAAAATTTTTATAAGCGGTGATAGAGAAAAGCGCGCCATAGCGGCCTTATCAGGCAACCTTGGCCAGCTTTTCAATACCAGTCACCCATTTGGGCCATTTACATAAACCTATCAGCTGATAGTATTATTTGCGTAAGCAGTAAACTATTTTCTGTATACACGGCCCCTTGTTTAAGGATATTACCGATTCAAGGATAGGCATTTCTCAGCTCCTGAGCATTCGCTTAAGGCACGCTGACCAAATGTATAAAAGTACAATTTCTCATTGATTGTATTAACAAGGGCGACCGTATTTTGGATACTTCAAACTCATACCAGCAGATTTCTGGCAGCGCAGATAGTGCGTTTGCGGAAAGCAATCGACTACTCTATCTTGAGAAAAACATTCTCGAAGCCGTAGCACTCAACAAAGACCCCCAGGAAATACTTGATGCTCTCTGCCAGTCCGCAGAAGCCATAGTTAGCAATTCCGTGGCATCCGTCATGGTTTATGATTCCGACGCTCACGCCATGCATGTGCGTGCTGCACCCGATATTCCAGCTGATGTAATTGAACAGCTTAACGGACTGGTCCCCGGTGAAGGCGCGGGATCCTGTGGCACAGCGGTTCACACCAGAGAACCTGTGTATGTTGAAAACACACTGACAGACCCACGCTGGGAAAGCCTGCGCGATCTGGCACGCGACATTAACCTGTGCGCCTGCTGGTCGCATCCCATCAAGACCCGAGATAACGAAATCGTTGGCACCTTCGCTATCTCCAGTTTTGAACACCGCCAGCCCAACGAGTTTCAACAACGCCTGCTAAGTATTGCAGCGAATATCACAGGTATCGTATTACAGCGCGAAAAACAGGAAAAAGAACTCTGGAACCTCGCCCACCAGGACCTGGTAACCGGCATCCCTAATCGAATATTTCTTAACCAGCGCCTCGACCATGCGATCGATGGTGCATCACGCTCAGGTAAACGTCTGGGTGTATTTTTTATCGATCTCGACAAGTTCAAGGACATCAATGATACCCACGGCCATAAGGCGGGTGATCAGGTTCTGATCGAAACAGCAAGCCGCATACAAGACTGTATCCGTAGTGATGATACAGTTGCACGTTACGGTGGTGACGAATTTGTATTGCTGGTAGAAAACCTGTCCGAATCATACGATGTTGGCCAGATAGCTAATAAAATATTATCAGCCCTCTCTAAGCCTATCTATCTCGATGGCCAGAAGCTCACAGTCACACCGAGCATCGGTATTAGTCTTTACCCGGATGATGGAGAGTCATCAGAAGTTCTGCTAAGCCATGCGGATACGGCTATGTACCAGGCAAAAGCAACCGGCCGCAATAACTACAAGTGCTATGAGCCGGCACTTACGGAAGCGATACAACACCGCCATCAGGTCGAGTCTGAATTGCGCAGGGCATTGCGTAATGATGAGTTAATTCTGCATTATCAACCACAATGCTTTCGCATGAACGAGAACCTGGTGTCTGTAGAGGCACTGGTTCGCTGGCAACACCCGGAAAAAGGCCTGGTATACCCGGACTATTTTATCGAAATTGCAGAGCAAACCGGGCTGATCAAAGAATTAGGCGAATGGATCATTCACAAGGCCTGTCAGCAGGGCAAACTGTGGCTGGATACCGGCCTGCCTCTCGGCAAAATTGCCATCAATGTATCCGCCGTGCAGATTACAAAGGGCTGTTATAACGTCATCAATGATGCCCTGCGTAAGTCAGGTCTGCCAGCCCATCACCTGGAAATCGAAATCACAGAGAGCACAATGGTGCAGCAAAGTAGTGAAGTCATTGAAGAGTTACAGCTCATGCAGAATGCCGGCATTTCCATTGCTCTTGATGACTTTGGAACCGGCTATTCATCACTCAGCCAGTTACAACTACTCCCCATAAACAAGCTTAAGATAGACCGTACTTTTGTTTCACAGGTGCCTGGTCAGCTTAGCAATGAGATTATCACTCGCACCATCATTGCAATGGGAAGAAGCCTGGGCTTGAGTGTACTTGCTGAAGGCGTCGAAACCCAGGAACAGATGGACTTTCTACTACAGGAAGGCTGTGATGCGTACCAGGGATATCTGTATTCCAGACCACTGGCTGTGAGCGACCTTGAAAAGAAAGTCCACCCAAATCGAAGAGTTAAGCCAGAAACACTAAACTAGCACCTCAACCCGATACGGACAGGGCGCCATGCTGTTGTGCCAGCTCAGCGATGGCTTCACCAGATGGATAATCCTCTGCACACATCTGCAGATATGTTTGCCACTCGGAAAACTGCGTTGCCAGATCTGGATCACAGCCATGACAACCCAACACAGAGATCACTGCATCTCCAACCTTCCAGGGCCCTTCCCCTTTTAACTCACCCTGCACCAGATGAATCGACTCTTCAGGTGCCTGATTCCAGAAAATATCAAAAAATATAAGCCCTTCGGGGTGCCGGAAATATTCAGCCATAATACGCGCTTCCCCGCTGGGAAAGCGAATCATGAGTGGAGATTTCATAGAGAATAGATCAGCCACGGCTTGCGCTTCTATGCAGGCTAATACAGAAAATCGATTTCATCGACTTCGTAATCAGAGTTAACGGTAACCATTTTGACGCCGGGTAACTTGGCAAGAATATAGGCCGACATCAAATACACCATTCGAATATTTTCCTGGTGCATGGCATTCACAATTTTATTTGCCGCAAGTTGGCACCGCTGCTCGTCACTCGGCTGATCAATCCAGTGACGCCCCAGTTGCAGACCCTTGTTAAATTCCAGGTCGGTATCGCTGATAAATTCCTGTGCCTCCTGCATAATGCCCTCGGGCACATCCAGTGTGAAGGATTCCTGATCAATGGTAAAATTCAATTGCATAACACTGGCTCTGTTTATTACACGTTAAAATTGCGCGCTATTATAACAGAGGCACCTGCCATTAGACCCGACACAATGTGAGATATTATGTTACTTGCTATTCCCGGTGTGCTATCCACCGAACAGATAAAGACGGTTCAGGACTTACTGAAGAACGCGAGTTTTACTGATGGGCGCCTAAGCGCAGGAAAAACAGCACGCAAGGTTAAAAACAACCAGGAACTCGCAGGGGACCCAAAACTGCAGAGCCAGCTGAATAACATCGTGATGAATGCCTTATTCAATCACCCACTGTATCAGGCAGCTGTACTTCCACACCGCCTGGCAACTCCCTTCTATGCACGCTACGAACCGGGGCAAACATATGGCCAGCACGTCGACGACCCGGTGATGGGGCCACTACAGGGGCGCTACCGTACCGACGTTTCAACAACCATCTTTCTAAATAACCCCGATGATTACCGTGGCGGTGAAATCGTTATACAGACCCAGCTTGGCGAACAACGCATCAAACTGGAAGCCGGACACGCTATCACCTATCCCTCAGGCTCCTTACACCATGTATCCGAAGTCACCCGGGGCACACGCCTGGTAGCCGTCACCTGGTGCCAGAGTATGATCCGTGACGCAGAAAAGCGTGAATTACTGTTCAACCTTCACAAAACCCGTGAAGCACTGCAGGCAAAGTACCCGGATGACCCGGAGGTGGTTAAGGTCGATCACACCTATATCAACTTGATGCGGATGTGGTGTGAGATTTAAACAGCATTTTTTTCCGCAAATGCACGCTAATAAACGTAAATAGGGCACTGGTTTAGCGCCTTCGCCGCATAAACCAGTGCTAGCCTAGATAGCCCCAAAGCAAGTTTCGTGATAGCTGCCTGATTCCTCTTGGTGATATCACAACGGGGACAGAGGCTGGATGTTTTAGTTAGTATCGCTTCGCGATGGTTTATTTGCGTGTCATCTCCACACGCAAGGACCGGTCTGTCCCCGATGGAAGGAGTCTGATAGTTGTTGCTAGCCCAGCGTTTATCGCCAGGGGATGGACCGCCGTTTTCTGGCGCTCCGTCCCCTGTTTTTATACCACCAAGAGAATAAGAACCCAGACACAAAAAAGCCGGAGCAAGTCCGGCCTTTTTATGAGATTTAAGCTTAAGAATTAATATCTTAGCGCTTAGAACCCTTGTCAGCGTGAGCAGCGTCAACCAGCTCCATTGCCTTGTCCATGTAAGACTCGCGGTAGCCTTCCAGAGCAGAACCTGCTGAAGGAGTGAAGTACTCCTGAGCATTAAAGCCGTTCTTGTGCTCTTCTTCGATGAACTTGTTCTGCATTTCGATCAGCTCTTTGATCAGTGCATTTCTATCTGCCATGGTATTAACCTCATGAATTCTTTAGTGTGCGGCTATTCGCATTCGTGGAGCGAAGTATAGCTGCTTTTTATTCAAAATGCCTCTACCCCTTAAGGAATAGAAAACAAAATTTTTACCCGAACCTGCAATTTACAATTTGTCGTTCAGGTTGCTTCTCAGCTGGGCCAGTACAAGGCGAAAAATGTGAGCTTACAAGGGTAAGTGTCCATTTTTCAACGCAGTAATGGTCCAGCTGAGGAGTAAGCTGGACTACAAATTATTAGTAGCCGCCTTTACGAGTTGACTGTGGGCAACCGCCAATCTTCAGACCTTGCTTAGATGGCATGCCTGGGAACATTTCGTACATAAGCTTTGATGATACTTTTTCACCCCAAAGCTTACCCATTGCCTTCATAATGCCGCGCTCGTTTGGCTCATCACCACCCAGCGTTTCTTCACGAACATACTTTACAATGTCCCAATGACGCTCAGTTGGCTCAATGCCTTCTTCAGCAAACAGCTCTGCTGCAATTTCTTCGTTCCAGTCACTAGAGTTAACCAGGTAACCGTTTTCTGTTCTTTCGATAGATTCAAGTGCCATGATTCTGCCTCGATTCCTGTTAATAAAATGGGTTTGAAAATTCTAGGGGCGATACTACACCATATTTCCAGCCCAAAGTCACTTATCCCATTAGTTATATATGACTAGATAAAGTCAGTTAATGGTTTTTAACAGCAGGGGTCCGCAAATGAACGCTAAACACGCAAATTAGTTTTTATGCATACAGCGCCGCAGGCGCAGTACACATAATAAATTTGCGTTTATTAGCGGATAAATGCTTTAAAAATCAAGAAGTTCCGTCGAAGTGAGTCATCTCGGACTGATCTCCCACCGCCTTGATGCCCTTGTGAGGAATAAACAGGCCAAAGCCGCGGTGCTGGTCGCTGCCGATACCACGGATCTGTAGAGTCACCGCTTCGTCGGGGTCGAGGTCTGCGACCATGATGCTCATGGTTTTTACCGAGCCTTCCTGCATATTAAAACTGTTGCCAATACCACACAGGGCTTTGCGCAGGGTAATACCCATGCCCTTCAACTCCTCGGAAACCCGACCGACGAACTGCTCCTCGGTCTCATTATCGCCAAGGATCACATAGCGGGAGAACAACGTGCCTTGCGGACTAAACATCTTGACCTGGAAATCACCAAAGGTCAGCTCATGATCGCCCAGCTGAATTGTTTTACCAATCAGCAACTTAGCATCTTCATGGCGAGTTTTGGGCAGTCGAATCTGCATGCGTGAACGTTTAGACAGATAAATACAGCCATCGTTGGTATCATCATCCGGACGCAACCAGCCATTACCCGTTGATGCACCGTGAATCATGTGAATTCCTGCCTCTGGCTCATCTTTGATCCAGGGCAGAATCTCCAGAATTGCATCGGATAGCTGCTGGGCATGATCCAGTGGCACCATTTTACAGCTGACCTTGAACGACAGGTCAGAAACCGTATCCGGCACCTTGAAGGGTTCAGCTTTTTTATCTTCTTGCCACAACATAATTTTATCTCATAGTAATCAATAACTTACCTGCCAACGCTAGCGATTGGGAAAGGTAAATGCCATTTCAACCTGGTTCTGCCAGTCACGTGGTGTATCTTCGAACGGCGGCTTGATATCCACATCAAGGTGTATTTCACCATCACGTGCCTTCTGCCGCGCCACTTCGAGCAGGTCTTCAAAACACTCCAGGTCATGCTCCTGCGTGAGTATGTCACTCAGATAAATCATTCTGTTTCTCGCTGGTTATTCCCGACCACATCACGGACTCGGTCATAGTATCGAGCACGATAGAGCAGTCGCTTCGCATCCGCCGACTCTGCATCAGTAAAAGCTGTACGATTATGCAGTACATTATTCGCAATTATACCCTCACCCGACTGCATTCTATAGGTAATAACATAAGGGTTATTGTTATCGAGGAGCTCTCTCATACACGCGACTGCATCCTGCGTGACAGAATCCTGCTTCCACTCAATATTTCGCGTCCTCGCTGAATACCGCATATGGAGCCTGCCGCTATCAGAATCAAGGGTAAAGACCGGGCCACTAATCGCCCCGCGTATCTGTTTTCCATTTTCGATATTGGGAGGAATCGTCAGGGCGTCGGGCTGCATGAAAGCACGAATAAAAGCCGGGTCTTCATCCCGCAACTGGATATAGGCCATTTCGTGGTCGAGTAGCAAATTCTCTCCACCGGCTTCAGCGGGTCGCACACAATGCAGCACCATGGCACGTATGGTCCGTGAAGACTCATTATAATAGCCATCACTATGCCAGGTAAGCTGGCGATCTGTATAGGGGATATAGCCAGTGTGTCGCCCTGTTCCCATCACCTGTATTGAGGAAATATTATCCTCATCAGAACACAGGTTGCCATCGAGGCGATAAAGCCCCAGCGACTGGCCGAGCTGCTTGATATAAGACTTATCTGCAGGCGCATCCGCATCAACACGATAAAGGCAGAAATTTTGCGCATCACACCGCTCAAGAATCTGTTGCAACCCCGAACGGGAGTTATCCAGTTGATGCAGGGAAACCGCCCCCAGGGGATCACAGGCATCATATGCACGTCGCTTGCTATCCCGCCACTGTCGGTAGGCATTCGTGTCGCTTAGCTGAAGAGGATTAAACAAGGATACTGACTCCTTATATATACATTATATATATTGTACCTGACTGATATCACCTGGCGACAATATCCCCTATAGGTGATATATCAACACCAGCAACCCGAATTCCGAGTCGTTTCCCTAATCCACTGAATCCCATCAAAAAAAAATCTTATAGACGGATTAACGGGCCATTGATTTGTGTGCTATATTATTGGCCCCAAAATTATGCGGTTGTTAGGGCAGGCCCAGATGTGAGCCATAAATGCAATATATCCCTTTTGGGATATAAGGAATCCGTCTCACCCTCCCAAGGGATAGATGTTCTGATTGCGCAACTCGCCCTAGACTACGCCGTACTAAATTTGGGATGTTTTTATGCCACTGTTAGTTCTACTTATGACCTTACAGTGAATAAGGTAAAAACAGCCTGAAGAAATTTTGAGTCGTATGCACTGGTTAACCCCGGTCATATATTTAAATTTAGATGAGGGTCAAGGCAGTAGCCCCCCTTGGATAATAAACTGTCGTCCCTACTACGGAGATCGCCATGGCAGCAAATAAGATCTATGAAACACCGATGCTTGACGAACTGGAGAAAGGTCCTTGGCCT
>JBFHWF010000007.1:0-57320 GCA_041589175.1 Gammaproteobacteria bacterium | reverse complement strand
TCACGAATATCTGTCAGGGCTTCTACGGGTTCTCTGAAAACCTGAACGTCATACTCGCTGTCTCGGGTAAAACGACGAAACAGGTCACCTGCTGTCACATCATCATCTATAAAATGTACGCGCTTTTCGCTCATGTCGCGTGATCTTCCGGTTTGAGTGGCAGAATCATCATGGCATCTACACCACCCCGTTGATTGTTTTCAAGTTTAAGCTGACCGTGGTGGTACTGCATGATGCCAATACTGATCGACAGGCCAAGCCCACTACCCTCTCCTACGCCTTTCGTGCTGAAGAAAGGGTCGAAGATTTTATCACGATCAGTTTCCTTGATGCCTGTACCCTGGTCGGAAACTGTTATGGTAATGTGTTTGTCGTCAGCCAGGGCGCTAACGGTAATCGTATCACCAGCCGTGCTAGCCTGAATGGCATTCATTAACAGATTTACCAGAACCTGTTGCAACTGGTTGCGGTCACCATGCAAATGAATGTCTGGTGTTTCGCCGATGATGAGCCGAACATGGTATTTATGAGCCTGTGCCTGAGCCAGTAGCATCGTATCCTTGAGCCAGACATGCAGGTCGAACTCTGTGTATTCCGGTGGTAGTTGCCGTGCAAAATTGAGTATGCCTTTTACGATCTTGCCTGCTCGCTGTGCCTCGTTGCGTAAACCATGAATGTCATCAAGCAATGCTTTCTTGTCGGCGGGAAGGTCACGCTCGATCAGCGTGGCATAGGAAAGGATGTTATTGAGTGGGTTATTGATTTCGTGACCTATGCCCGCAGCCATTTCACCAATACTGGCAAGTTTTGCGCTTTGTAGCATCATTTTCTGTGCGCTATCCCGTTCCTGCTGCGTTTTTTCCAGCGTATCAACCAGATAGTGGAAGGAATGGTCTAGCTGTTTGAGCTCATCTGCGCCTCGTGATGTGTGCTGTGAAAATTTTGATTCGCCATCTGCATAGCGTTTCAGTATTCCGGCAAAGTGTGTGATTGGTTCGGCAATATTACGGGCACCAATATTGGCAAGCAGCAGACTGATAATCAGTGCAAAAAATGCTGATGCTAGCAGGCCAAAGCGGATACGCTGGAAGGGTGCAGACACCTGGGTCGTATCCAGATGAATAACCAGTATCCAGCTAACCAGCTGGTTGTTATATGGATAAAACTCGCGAAAATAGTAGCGCCCTTTCTGACTATCAAGGAAGCTACCAAAACGTTTGTCTTCAATATACTGCCAGACAGCCTTATCGTAGTTGTGGCTGAATTTGAGATCGGGGTTGAGTGGCTGATTAAAACGTACCTTGAGGTCATCACTATAAAGAATCATACCGTGACGCTGTGGTGTGTCGGGGTTAAATTCAGAGATGCTCAGACGTATATTGTTACTTCTGGGGAGGGACTCGAGAATACGGTCAAACTGATCGCCGAGTGCGCGTGCTGTGAGATAGCCAATGGTTTTATCGCCATCACCCGATACCGGAACGATGGCGTTCATTAATGAAAGCTCCTGACCGCTGACGTAATCTCGACGGCTTAGTGGCAGACTTCCATACACCAGCTCATTGGGTGGAAGTTGCCACATCCAGCTAAGAAAATCATCGTCAACGAGCTCTTCTTCGGCCAGCGGGGTTGCCGCAATACTTTCAAAATCGGCAGGAATCTGTTTACCAAAACGCACCTTGACCAGTGTGTGGCCATCGATATCCAGTACACGAACGGTATCGATACCGGGTACAGAGTGCTGGAAACCGGCGAGAAAATTGTTGAGCTTTTCGACTTCTTCGAAATACTGAATATGCAGATCACCCTCGGCCGCAGTGCGCAGCACAGGTGAGAAGTTTCGCATGGCAGGCGAGTTAGCCAGCGACAGCATGACTTCACGTTCGTATTCGAGGCGAAACTCCAGCTGTTTGGCAATATCTTCCATGCTCAGGTAGAGGTCGTTTTCGAGATTCTTGTGATAAAGTCGCTCGCTGTATGCGGTGATGCCCAGGATTAGCGCCGTCAGTGGTAGAATGGTCGCCAGAGAAACCCAGAGAAAAATACTGCTTTTTAAGCGCATAAAGTAAGATAATGTGTGCTTGAATCGTTAATCGAAGAGTATAGCCATGGCAGCACGCGCTTTTTGCGTTATGATTTTTATGCTTGTGGTCACCGGCCTCTCTGCCTGTGGCAAGACAGGTCCCCTATATTTACCGGATGAAACGGCAGAGTCAACCACTCAGCGTCCTGTATCCGGTTAAACAATGTAATTACGTGTATGGATTATTTCGAATATAAAAATAACCAGCTCTATGCTGAAGATGTGAGCCTGGGCGATATTGCTCATCAATATGGAACGCCCGCCTATGTCTACTCACGAGCAACCTTTGAGCGTCACTGGAAGGCATTTGACCAGGCCTTTGGAGATCATCCGCACCTGGTGTGCTATGCGGTAAAGGCAAACTCGAATATTGCTATCCTCAACCTGCTAGCCCGACTTGGCTCAGGTTTTGATATTGTCTCCGAGGGTGAACTGGAGCGTGTTCTGAAAGCCGGCGGCGAAGCGTCACAGGTGGTATTCTCGGGTGTGGGCAAGAAGCCTGCCGAAGTGCGTCGTGCACTTGAAGTGGGTATCCGCTGTTTTAATGTTGAGTCGATTGCCGAGCTGGAAATGATCAATCAGCTGGCAGGTGAAATGGGGCTTAAGGCACCGGTTTCGCTAAGGGTAAACCCGGATGTGGATGCCCAGACGCATCCCTATATTTCAACCGGGCTGAAAGAAAACAAATTTGGTATTTCCCATGAAAAAGCGCTGGATGTCTATCGGCAGGCGCAGCAGATGGAGCATATCGATATCCAGGGTATTGACTGCCATATCGGTTCACAGTTAACGCAGATCGCGCCTTTTGTGGATGCGCTACGTCGTGTGCTAACGCTCGTGGATCAGCTGGCTGAGGCAGGTATCGAGCTACATCACCTTGACCTGGGTGGTGGGCTGGGTATTCGTTATCAGGATGAAACGCCACCGCAGCCTGCTGAGCAGGTTGCCGCGCTGCTCGCTGAGCTGGGCGATCGCCAGGTCGAAATTCTGGTTGAGCCGGGTCGTGCGATTGCGGGTAATGCGGGTGTCCTGCTCACCGAGGTGCTGTTTCTCAAGCACAATGATGAGAAGAACTTTGCCATTATCGATGCGGCAATGAATGACCTGATGCGTCCTGCCCTGTACGGTGCCTGGCAGGATATTGTGCCGGTCATGCCCAGAGAGGGTGACGCGAAGGCTTATGACCTGGTCGGGCCGGTATGTGAAACGGGGGATTTTCTTGGTAAACAGCGCGTATTGAACCTTAAGGCTGGCGATGTGCTGGCGGTGAAGTCTGCAGGTGCCTATGGATTTACCATGAGCTCGAACTACAACACTCGCCCACGGGCGATCGAACTGATTGTTGATGGTGCTGACGTGCATGTTGTGCGGCAGCGCGAGACAGTCGAGCAACTGCTACAGGGTGAAAGTCTGATTCCAGACGCATAATTCCCCTGATAAAATTCATGTCACTGTCATGTTATGTCATGTCAGTGACATGCTTTCAATTACCCTGACGATTTCACGTTTTACGTTAAGACGCCGCTCTGGCGAGCGTTGGCATATACTTATGTCGTTGGCATAAAGTCTGCTCTATGACCTCTGTTCACAGTTACTGTTACAGGAGTATTAAAAATGAAGTCTCGTATACCGCTGTTATTCCTTGTTTTGTTGTTATCTTCACCTTTGGCGATAGCAAAAGAGGAATCAGACTCTACCTCTCTGGCTACTGGCGCTGGCACATCGGCAGCTGGGCAGTCTGGAGTGGCTCAAACTGGCGCAGGGGGTACGCGGGATGACTCTGAAACACAGGCCGATGAAGAGCCTGAATGTGAATAACCACAAACCACTGGAGAAAAGAAGGTATGAAATTACAAAAGCTGATGCCAATTGCAATACTAGGTCTGATGTTTGTGTCCGCAAGTGCACAGGCGGCTGATCTGAAGGTAAAAATTACACGGGATTTGCAGAGTGTTGATGTTATGCATAATGGAGAATCGGTTACCATTATGCGTAATCAGGATAATAAGAATACGGTGAATCCGGCATTCGCAAAAACCTCGCGTAACTGCCCTCCTTTCTGCATTAACCCAATGAAGCTTGCCCCGGGCGTTGAAACGCTGGGTGAGGTTGAGGTGCTGGATTATCTGAAGAAAATGACAGCGGGAGATAATAGTATTCTGGTTATCGACTCGCGTACACCTGACTGGGTCAAACGTGGCACTATCCCCGGCTCTGTGAATATACCCTGGACACGGCTTGCGCCTTCGAAAGGTGCGGACCCCCTCTCGATAGCTGAAATTGTCACAGAGCGCTTTAATGCGAAAGAGCTGGATGATGACAAGTTTGATTTTTCGAATGCAAAAACACTGGTTATGTTCTGTAATGGTATGTGGTGTGGGCAGTCGCCAAACAATATCCGTACCCTGTTAAAGATGGGCTACCCGGCGGAAAAAATTAAATGGTATCGCGGTGGTATGCAGAACTGGGAAAATCTGGGGCTGACTACAGTACAGTGACATGCTTTTTTAAAATAACCAATCTCATGTATTACAGTGAGGCTGGATTTTAGTTGTAGATATTACGGGGTGAATATTGATTAAAGCCTCAGTCCAGCGACTGAGGCTTTTTAATGAGGTAATCTCATTATATGGAAAAGTTGGTGACGTCGTGGCCGTTTCTAATTAATAGGTATTAGTTGTTAGGCGGGTTTATATTCTGTTGTCGGTAACGTAAATATTTTGCCTGCAGATGGGAGAGCTTGATACCCGCAATAATAACCCCGATAGCCCTTCGGTTCTGTATGACAGGAACAGAAATCTGAATGGCATCAGTCTGGGTGCTTTCGTCATATTCCAGATTTCCGATATAGATATCTCCCCTGCCTTCATTAAAACTACGATGCCACTTGGCTTCATCGCCCTGCCAGTAATCACTGGTTATAGGCCACGCCGTGATATTGGCGCCCTGGTTGTCGGTTAGAAATATTTCACTAAAAATGGAGTTCTCAAACTCCACCCTGCTTTTCAGGTAGCGGCCAGCAGGACTGATGAACATACTCTGTTTAAGTGGATGATCGATAGTGACTGTGGGCCATAATGCGTCGAGCTGTTTTATTTTTTCTAAAGAAATTTTTTCACTGTTGCGCTGGTTGATTTCTTTGATGATGTGCGGGTTCTGGGCGATTTCCTGGATAGTGGCGATATGGTGTCTTAGTAGATTTTTTATTTCGTATCGGCTGAGAGCTGTTTCGGCGGTGCTGGTCCTGTGTATTAATGCCAGCATGAACAGAACCAGGACAAGCTTTAAAAAGTTGTTCGGTTTCATGATTTTATTTTTAGATGGCGATATATAGTGCGCTCACTAACCCCAAGAAGCTGTGCAGCTCGAAGTCGGTGGCCATTACACTGGGCTAGTGCTTCAAGTACATCTTCCGGTGTCAGTTGCGAGGCCTTTCTGCGTGCTGGTCGTGATGATTGGCCTGCGCTATTGCTCGGATTATGACTGTAATGATGTTTCTCGAACAGAATATGCTGGGGTGAAAGGGTACCTCCGGATGCAAGAATCTGTGCACGTTCCAGTACGTTTTTCAGTTCTCGAATATTGCCAGGGTAGTCGTGTGATAATAAGGCTTCGATTACCTCCGGTGAAAGCGCAGTCGCACTGCCATTGTTTGATTGTTTAATGAAGGACTCGGCCAGTAAGGGAATGTCGCCTTTGCGATCACGCAATGGTGGTAGATTCACCGGAAATGCAGAGAGGCGGTAATAGAGGTCATCCCGAAAGGTTTTCTGTTGCAACATCTCCTGGGGGTTGCGATTGGTGGCTGCGATGATGCGTACATCGACATTAATGTATTCATTACCACCGAGACGTCGAATTGTGCCTGTTTCCAGCACGCGCAAAAGTTTGGTTTGCAGGTGCAGAGGGAGCTCGCCAATTTCGTCAATAAATAAAGTGCCCTGGTCAGCTGCTTCGAACAGCCCTTTTTTCCGTCTGTCTGCTCCGGTAAATGCGCCCTTTTCGTGACCAAAGAGCTCGCTCTCGATAACGCTCTCCCCTAATGCGCCACAATCAACGACGACAAAGTTTTCATGTGAGCGAGAGGAGTTCTGATGAATATAGCGTGCAGCACAGTCTTTCCCTACGCCAGATTCACCAAGTAATAAAACGGTGGAAGATGTGGCGGCAACGCGGTATAGAATGCTCATTAATCGCAGGGCGGCTTTTGAGCGGCCGAGTAACATCTGTTCGTCGTCAGATTCTTCCTGTAACGGCTGAATGGTTTCACCCATATATACAACATTGCCGTCATTGTCGAAAATAGGGGCTGCAAAAATCTGTACATGCTCTTCCGATTCGCAGTTGCAATGAATATGCATAACAGAAGTCGGTTTGCCGGTGCTAATGACTTTTTCGAGTGGGCAGTGCTCGCCATTCTGGCTGCAAGGATGATTGATGCCGTGGGAAACTTCGTAACAGTGCCTGCCTACAATGCTGTCTGGGTCGATACAGTAATGCTCACTGTATTTTCGGTTTGCAGCAACAATTCTAAACTGACGGTCGATAATCACAAACGGATCGGGGAAAAGCCCGATGATATCTTCGCAACTGGGTTTGCCTGGGAGGTTTGTCATACTGGGTATTTACTCGTAGGTGACCAGAAAAGCATACTCTGAATATGGGTTGCAACAGGCAGAATGTCAAAGTGAAGCTAGTGTCTGGTCATGTCCCTCACGGCGATCAGCCAGATGCCTGGAGGAAACGGACACCCGTGCTGTGTGGTGTTATGCTATGCCGATGAATATTGAATTTACCAAAATGCATGGCCTGGGTAATGATTTTGTCGTTATCGATGCTATAAACCAGACGATAGAGCTAACTAATGAGCAGGTGCGCAAAATTGCGGATCGGCGCTTTGGTGTGGGTTGTGACCAGCTGTTGCTGGTGGAGTCGGCTAAAACTACTGATGCTGAGTTTCGTTATCGCATCTTTAATGCAGATGGTGGTGAGGTAGAACAGTGTGGTAACGGTGCGCGCTGCTTTGCGCGGTTTGTGACAGATCAGGGGCTAACCCAAAGCCGTGAGATACCCGTAGAAACCGCCGGTGGCCGAATCGTGCTGGTGGTACAGGATAATGGTCTGGTCACCGTTAATATGGGGGTGCCCCGTTTTGCGCCCTCTGCCCTGCCCTTTGATGCTGAGCATGAAGCAACCTTGTACCCCCTTGAAACCTCAAGGGGAATACTGGAAATTGCCGCAGTATCGATGGGAAACCCTCATGCGGTGCTGCTGGTTGAGGATGTTGAAACAGCCGATGTAGAAACCCTGGGCCCTGAGATCGAATCACATCTCCGTTTTCCCCAGCGGGTGAATGTGGGGTTTATGCAGATACTGACACCCCGGCAGGTGCGCTTGCGTGTGTATGAGCGTGGTGCGGCGGAAACCCTGGCCTGTGGTACAGGTGCCTGTGCTGCAGTTGCAGCGGGTATCAGGCTGGGGAAACTGGAGCCCGAGGTAAAAGTCGGTTTACCCGGAGGCGAGCTTGTTATAGGCTGGCAGGGACAAGAAGAACCCCTGTACATGACAGGGCCGGCAACCCGTGTATTTGAAGGTAATATATCGTTGTGAGTAATCAGGCAAATAACCCTGCGCAGGACAAGGCGCAATCAGCTGGCATCAGTGATGAGGACCAGGTTGTTGATTACCTGATCTCAAACCCGGACTTCTTCCTGCGCCACTCTACTCTGCTTAATGATCTGCAGGTCCCGCATGAAGCGGGTGGAGCGGTGTCCCTGATTGAGCGCCAGGTAACTGTGCTGCGGGAAAAGAATGAGCACTTCCAGAATAAATTGCGTGAAATGGTGGATGCCGTACATGACAACCAGCGCCTGCATGTGAGTCTGCACCGCCTGTCTGTCAGCTTGCTGGAAGCGGATGGTATTGATGACATGATTGGCATCGTGGATGATGAGTTGCGTCATAAACTGGGTACCGATTTCGTTTATTTTCGTCTGCATAGTGAGTCGGCACTGACTGTCGATGAATCTCAGAGCCACACCTATATCAGCAGTGATGACCCACTACTGGAGCTGTTTGCGCCGGTACTGAAAAAACAGCGCATTCATTGCGGCCGACTGAGCGAAGCGCAGCTGGAAAAACTGTTTCTTGAGGATGCCCTGGAGGTTCGCTCCGCTGCGGTCATACCGGTGGAGGTGCCGGGTATCAGAGGTATTATTGGCCTTGGTAGTCGTGATGAGCACCGTTATCACCCGGGCATGGGTACCGATTTCCTGGGTCGCCTGGCCGAGCTGATCACCGCTGCCATGCGTGCACAGCTGGCGAGGCGTTAATCTATGCGCGCACCGGAGATAGTGATTCCGGACGCGCTACAGCACGATCTGGATCGCTTCTATCGTTTCCTGTCGTCTGAAAAGCAGTTTTCACCCCATACACTGGATGCTTATAAACGCGATATAGAGCGTTGCCTGAAGTTCTGTATCGAGCAGGGGGCAAATCAATGGAGTGATCTCGACGAAGCACTGTTGCGACGTCATCTTGCGCAGCAGCATCGCCAGGGCATCGGTGGGAGGAGTCTGCAGCGCATGTTGAGTGCTTTGCGGCGCCTGTTTCACTTTCTGCAGGTAAATCAGCGTCTGCGTGATAATCCTGCGGCGCAAATTCGAGCGCCAAAATCAGAAAAGCGACTGCCGTCGGTGATGACGCCGGATACCCTGAACCAGCTATTGAGTACGCATACCGAAGATCCACTCGAAATACGCGACCACGCCATGCTGGAGTTGTTATATGCGAGTGGCCTGCGTCGTGCTGAGCTGATTTCACTCGACCTGATGGATATCGACTGGCAGCAGAAAAATCTCAGAGTGCTGGGAAAAGGGCGTAAGGAACGTCTGTGCCCGTTTGGGAAAAGTGCCGAGAAAATGCTCGAAAAGTGGATAAAATGCAGGGAAAGTATAGCAAATAGCATGGAAAAAGCTGTTTTTGTCAGCAAAAGAGGCGAGCGTATCAGTGCCTCGTCCCTGGCGAGTCGGTTGAAGCGATTATGCAAGCAGAAAGGCATTGAACAGCGTGTTTATCCCCATCTGATGCGTCACTCATTTGCCTCCCACATGCTGGAGGCCTCGCAGGATCTGCGCGCGGTGCAGGAGTTGCTGGGCCATGCGCATCTGAAAACCACGCAAATCTATACACATCTGGATTTTCAGCAGCTGGCCAGCTGCTATGATGCTGCGCACCCTCGAGCGCAGAAGAAAAAAGGTGAGTAGGGTGCTTCTCTCAGAAAACCTTGAAATCTGCCGCGCAGGCCTTATCTAGGGGTATTGCGAAGAAAAAACAGGAGAGTATGCCCAGTGCAGACTACATTACACGGGACAACAATACTGTCTGTGCGGCGCGGTAATGCCGTGGTGATAGGCGGCGACGGCCAGGTTAGCCTTGGCAATACGGTGATGAAGGGCAATGCAGTCAAGGTACGGCGTCTGTATAAAGACAGAGTGCTGGTGGGTTTTGCAGGTGCAACGGCCGATGCTTTTACGCTGTTTGAGCGCTTTGAGGCGCAGCTGGAAAAGCATAATGGTCAGCTGGTGAGGTCCGCTGTTGAAATGGCGAAGGACTGGCGGACCGACCGCATGCTGCGCAAGCTGGAGGCAATGATGATTGTCGCTAACGAGGAAGCCTCTCTGATCATCTCTGGTACCGGCGATGTGATCGATACTCAGGATGACCTGCTGGCCATTGGTTCCGGTGGCAGCTATGCCCAGGCAGCAGCCAGGGCGCTATTCGATAATACCGATCTGAGTGCGCGGGATGTTGTGGAAAAGAGCCTCAATATTGCTGGCGATATCTGCATCTATACCAACCAGAACCTCACCATCGAAGAAATTCAGTATTAACCAGTTGCGAGTGGCAGCTGATCAAGTATGTAACCAGGTTTAGAATTATGTCTGAAATGACACCCAGAGAAATTGTACAGGAGCTAGATAAGCATATCGTTGGTCAGGATGAGGCCAAGCGGGCAGTGGCGATTGCCCTGCGTAATCGTTGGCGACGTCAGCAGGTTAGCGAGCATCTGCGTAACGAAATCACCCCAAAAAACATTCTGATGATCGGACCAACCGGGGTGGGCAAAACCGAAATTGCACGTCGGCTGGCAAAACTCGCCAATGCGCCCTTTATTAAGGTCGAAGCCACAAAATTCACCGAAGTTGGCTATGTTGGCAGGGAAGTTGATAGTATCGTGCGCGATCTTGTCGATATGTCGGTGAAAATGACTCGTGAGATTGAAATCGAAAAAGTGCGTTATCGTGCAGAATCCTCGGCTGAGGAGCGTATTCTTGATGCGCTTCTACCCCCTGCACGAAACAGTTTTGGTGAACCGGAAGTGACCGAGTCGTCAACGCGTGAGAAATTCCGTGAAAAGCTGCGCCGTGGCGATCTGGATGACCGTGAAATCGAAATTGAGGTTCAGGCAGAGCAGATCGGCGTAGAGATTATGGCGCCACCGGGAATGGAAGAAATGACCAGTCAGCTACAGGGTATGTTCCAGAATCTCGGCGGTAATAAAACACGCCAGCGAAAGATGCGCATTGAGGATGCGCGTAAGGTGCTTATCGATGAAGAGGCGGCAAAGATGGTCAATGAAGATGAGCTGAAAATGACCGCTGTAGCGAATGCCGAGCAGAATGGCATCGTGTTTATCGATGAAATTGACAAGGTAGCGAAGCGAGGAGAAGCGTCCGGCGCAGACGTATCGCGAGAGGGTGTTCAAAGGGACCTGTTGCCATTGGTAGAAGGCTGTACCGTCAGTACCAAGTACGGCATGGTGAAAACCGATCATATGCTGTTTATTTCATCCGGTGCATTCCATCTGAGCAAGCCCTCCGACCTGATTCCTGAGCTGCAGGGGCGTTTGCCTATTCGCGTTGAGCTGAATGCATTATCAACGGCGGATTTCAAACGTATTCTGACTGAACCGGACGCGTCCTTAACCGAGCAGTATCGCGCACTGATGGAAACCGAGGGCTATGCGTTGAGCTTTACCGAAGATGGCATAGAGCAAATTGCCCAGGTTGCCCATGATGTGAATGAGCGAACCGAAAATATTGGCGCGCGTCGTTTGCATACGGTGATGGAGCGTTTGCTGGAAGGTGTATCCTTCGAGGCTGCAGACAAGTCTGGTCAGTCACTCTCGGTTGATGCAACGTATGTCAGTGAGCAGCTGGGCGAGCTGGTTCAGGATGAAGATCTGAGCCGGTACATTCTTTAAGTCGTAAAGTATTGTAGAATAGACAGCCCCGGCATCATCCCCCCATTGCCGGGCGATTTAATCCTGGAGAAGAAACATGGCCACACCAAAGCCAACCAATATTAATTTACACCAGAAGTCGCGCATTCTTGAAATTGATTTCGAAGATGGCAAGCAGTTTAAATACACGACGGAGTTTCTGCGTGTGTATTCACCATCGGCGGAAGTCGCAGGTCATGGGCCGGGTCAGGAGGTTTTGCAGGTTGGCAAATCAGATGTGAATATTAACGCGATAGAACCAGTGGGCATGTATGCCGTGAAGCTGGTATTTGATGATAACCATGATAGCGGCCTGTATTCCTGGCAGTACCTGTATGATCTGGGTACGAATTATGATGAACGCTGGCAGGATTACCTGCGCCGACTCAAGGAAGCCGGTCATAAGCACGCTGAATTGAATTAATAACAGGTAGTATTATCCATGAATGAAGAAAAGACACACTTCGGTTTTAAGGAAGTCCCGGTTAATGAAAAAGCGGGCAAAGTTGCGGAAGTGTTTCATTCGGTTGCGGATAAATACGATGTGATGAACGATGTTATGTCGTTTGGCGTACATCGTTTGTGGAAGCGGTTTACCCTGAGTCAGACGGGTCTTAAAGCCGGCAATCGTGTACTGGATCTGGCCGGAGGTACCGGCGATCTGGCGATGAAAATGTCGACCATGGTGGGGCCGTCCGGTCAGGTTGTATTATCCGACATTAATGGCTCAATGCTGCGCAGAGGACGTGACAGATTAATAGATGCCGGGGTAGCAGGTAATGTCGATTATGTGCAGGCCAATGCAGAGTGCTTGCCGTTTGCAGAAAACAGTTTTGATGTGGTCACGATGGCATTTGGACTGCGTAATGTTACAGACAAGAGCAAAGCACTTGCTTCAATCTATCGAGTGTTGAAGCCTGGCGGGCGACTGCTGGTACTGGAGTTTTCAAAGCCTGTTACCCCAGGTCTCGCGCCGATATACGATACCTATTCATTCAAGTTGCTTCCGCTAATGGGCAAAATGATTGCGAATGATGCCGAGAGTTATCAGTATCTTGCAGAGTCGATTCGTATGCACCCCGGTCAGGAAGAACTGAAAAGCATGATGGAAGAAGTGGGCTTTGCGAATGTTAAGTACCATAACCTGACAGGCGGGATCGTTGCCTTGCACAAAGGCTTCAAAATTTAAACAGAACGATGTGTGGGTCGCTCTCTGACCTGACGTGGGGGTAACTTGGGATGGATTTACAGCAGGCGATAACTGCTTCGATCGAAACACTGTTAAATCGCTATCTGTCCCTCGACCCCGATGTGTATGGCCAGATGCAGGCGCTGCAGGGTAAGATTATTTCTATCCGTGTGCAGGGCTTTGCAACACAAATCTTTATATTTCCCTCCTATGATGGCGTTATGGTATTGCATGAGTTTGATGGCGAGGCCGACTGCTGTATTAGTGGAAGCCCAGCAGCACTCACCAGAATGGCACTGGCTGCAGACCCAAGAGATGTGCTGTTTTCGGGTGAGGTCGAGGTAACTGGAGATACGCGCCTGGCGAATCAGTTCAATCGTATAATTATGGGTATGGACGTTGACTGGGAAGATATACTGTCACGTGCAACCGGGGATATAGCCGCTCATAAACTGGCAAATGGGGTGCGCGGCATGTTTGACTGGCTAACACGGAGTAGCAAGTCAGTTTGCCTTGATGGAGGAGAGTACCTTCAGGAAGAGTCACGATTGACTCCAGGTAACGCGGAATTGCGCAAATTTATCCAGGGTGTTGATAGCGCCAGGGAAACCGCCGATCGAATTGCTGCCAGAATACAACACCTGAAGAATCAGAAAGCAAAAAATAATCCATGATTAAACCCGTTCAGATACTCCGCTTACTTCATATTAATTACGTACTGGCAAAGCACGGGCTAGACGAGATTATTTTTGCTATTCATCTATTCAGGCCGTTTCGTTTTGTCCTGTATCTTTTCCCCTGGAACTGGTTTCGTGGGCAGCGAGAAGAGCGAGGGCAGAGAATTCGTGAAGCACTGGAAGAGCTTGGACCAATCTTTATTAAATTCGGGCAGATGCTTTCGACACGTAAAGACCTGTTGCCAGAGGATATAGCGGAAGAGCTTTCAAAGCTCCAGGATAAAGTACCACCGTTTGATGGAGAAAAAGCGAGGGCTCTGATAGAGCAGGCATACAATAACTCTATCGAAGAGTTATTTGATGATTTTAATGCGACGCCGCTTGCTTCGGCATCGATTGCACAGGTACATGCTGCCAGGCTGAAAGATGGCAAAGAAATTGTCATCAAGGTACTGCGACCAAATATACTTCCCGTGATAAAACGCGATGTTGCCCTGTTGTACATTATTGCGCGACTGGCCGAACGCTATTCAAGAGATGCGCGTCGATTACGCGCAATCGAGATTGTCGAGGAGTATGAGAAAACAATTCTCGATGAACTGGATCTGATGCGTGAAGCTGCTAACGCGAGTCAATTGAGACGTAACTTCGAGAATAGCGATAAGCTATATGTACCAGAAATTTACTGGGACTACACACGACGAAATGTGATGGCAATGGAGCGCATTCATGGCATCTCTATGGCGAATATCGAAGGCATGAAGCAGTCTGGTGTAAATATGGAGCGCTTATCAGAATTGGGCGTTGAAATATTTTTTACACAGGTTTTCAAGCATAATTTTTTTCATGCTGATATGCATCCGGGTAATATATTTGTTGATGCTAAAGATCCTGATAAGCCAAAATATATAGCTGTAGACTTTGGTATAGTCGGCACACTAAGCCCCAGGGATCAACGCTATCTGGCTGAAAATTTTCTGGCGTTTTTCAAGCGGGATTATAATCGAGTGGCGCAATTGCATGTGGACTCAGGCTGGGTTCCGGCCGGAACGCGAGTCGATGAATTTGAAGCAGCCATACGCAGTGTGTGTGAGCCCATATTTGAGCGCCCACTTAAAGAAATTTCATTTGGGCATTTGTTATTAAGGTTGTTTCAGACAGCACGTCGTTTCAATATGGAAGTGCAGCCACAACTAGTCTTACTGCAGAAAACACTGTTAAATATTGAGGGTCTTGGCCGACAGATTTATCCGGATCTTGATTTATGGAAAACTGCAAAACCATTTCTCGAAAAATGGATGAGTGAACAGATAGGCGCTCGCGCCATGCTGAAGGGGATTAGAAATAATCTTCCCTATATCGCTGAGCGTTTACCCGAAATGCCAGAGCTGATTTTTGAAGCGATTCAGCAGGCTGCACAGGAAAATAAAAGCGGACAACAAACGGAAGAACTCAATCGACTTAATCAGCAAATCGAAATCAATCACCTGAGGCTGGTGCTGACCCTGTCGGGATTAACGGGTTTTATTATAGCGGCAATTATACTGGGTCATCCTCAGGAGCAGCATACTCTCATTCTGAATATTCCGGTACTTAGCTGGGTGAGTAGTGCATCAGGTCTGTTGTTGTTCTGGTTAGGTATCAGGCGATAATGTGAAACTTATGCAGGATGCGAAATATTACAAATGGATTATTCTTGTCAGCCTGCTTCTAATGAGCGCTCGAAGTTATGCTGTAGATCCGTGGCTGATCTGGAAAACGCACGAAACAGAAAATTTCTATATTCACTTTGCAGATGGCTATGAGTCCTATGCTTCTCGTGTAGCGAGCATTGCCGAAGAAGCGCATGCGTCCCTCATTCATCAGTTGCAGTGGTCGCCGAAAGAAAAAACGCATCTTGTGATTAGCGATGAATCTGATTCAGCTAATGGCTTTGCTTCTCCGCTGCACTTCAATCGTAGTGTCCTTTATGTCGCTCCACCAGATGATGCAACTGGTCTGGAAGATTACTCTGACTGGCTAAGAACCCTGATCGTGCATGAGTATGTGCATGTACTACATCTGGATCGTAATGAAGGTGCTGCAGCGGCCATGCAGAATCTATTTGGCCGTATGTTTTTGCTGTTCCCCAATTTGTATCAGCCGCTCTGGATGATAGAAGGCCTTGCAACGTATATGGAAACCGATGAGGTATCCGGACGTGGGCAGAGTACCTTATATCAAATGATGATGCGGGAAGAAGTCGTGAATGGGATAAAACCCGTGTCACAGGTTAATCTTCCATTGCACAGCTGGCCAATGGGGTCGACACCCTATTTATACGGAGTGTATTTCTTCCAGTTCCTGCAATCGGAGTATGGCGATCAGGCAGCACAGTCTCTGCTGACAAACTATAGCGATAATCTTATCCCGTTTATGATCAATACGAATACACAAGCAGTGCTTGGTGTCGATGTGGAAGAGCTGTGGCGAGAGTTTGATGTTTACCTAAAACAGCGTTTTTCACAGGACACGGTTGTTGATCCTGTCGAAGGTATAAAGCTGACCCAGTATGGGTACTTTGTGGACTCAGCAGATATGGCGAGTGATGGATCGATTTATTATGTTGTACAGACTGAAAATACGCATACGCAGATCAGACAGTGGAAGGGGGATACAAGTACCCGAATACGGGATGTGCATCCAGGTGCAAGGCTAGATGTTAATAACAGGAAAGAGATATTACTTAGCCAGCTTGAATACTGTAATGAATATACTCGTTACCGAGATCTATATATTGCTGCGCCAGATAAAACGCTTAAAAGGATATCTGAGTGTGGACGATACAGAAGTGCAGCCTGGGGGCGAGACGGCAATACGATTTATGCCGTACAACTGGAAAAGGGTGCAAGCCAGTTAGTCAAGCTCGACACAGTTAGTAATAGTTCTGAGGTTATATGGCGCGGCGAACAGAATGTTACGCTGGGTATGTTACGAGCGTCACCTGTCAGGGATGAGCTAGTGGTATCGATATTCAGACCCACTACGGGATGGAATATTGAAGTTTTCGACATAACAAATGCTCGCTGGTACCCCCTCACATTAGATAGTCATGTGGATATACATCCGTCATTCAGCCGTGATGGGGAAAATATATTATTCAGTTCAGACCGTAGTGGGCGTTACCAGATATATCGAGCAGAACGACAAGGTAAGCGTTTGCAACAGCTAACACGCGTTCGCACGGGTGCCTTCTGGCCAGTGCAGTCGAGTTTAGACAGCGCCTTGTATTATACGGGATATCATGGGGGTGGCCGCGATCTGTACCGTATTAATAACCCACAAGTAGTAGCAGGCTATGATGTGATACCGGATGATATCGAACATAGTACTGATACAACATACGCCGATGTGACAGCCACACCTTATCGTGCGAGCTCAAGTATGCGGCCTCGCTGGTGGCTGCCTTTCTTAATTCTTACAGAAGATGAGAATACATTTGGTTTTATGACATCGGGTAATGATGCATTAGGCATTCATCAGTACCAACTGGATCTTGGATATGATGTTGAGCAGCAGAGTGTGCAGGGGCGATTTTCATATGCGTTTGCAAACCGCTTAAGTCTGGGATTTCGACGCGGCATCGATATCCTGAAAGACTCGCAGAATCAGTTTGCGGCAGCGGCTTTTGAAGATGATCTGTTTGCTGTAATTGCGTTTAATCGACCAGCAGTTGAGAAGCGTCTGAATTTCTATGCAGGTATTATTCAGAGTCATTTGCATGAGGCTCGGCGAGAGCCGGGTATCGCACCGTTGAATGACTTTGATGACAATATATTCGGTCTTGCACTTACCTTTGATAACAGTCATCGATACATACAGTCGATGAGCCGTAGTGATGGTATTGACCTCAGGTTAATTGCGGAAAGCAGTGATGTGATCGATAGTGATTATACCGGTGAAGTGTATACGCTGGATGCGCGTTTCATGATGTCACCAATGAAGGCGCATGTGATCGCATTACGACTGCTACAGGGTTGGGGAACAGACCGACCTGAGCCATTCAGACTCGGTGGAGAAGATAATGATTACAATGCGCTTGATGTTATAAACCCAATCTCAGACCCGTTATTTTCCAATCGCCGTTATGCATTGCGTGGGTATGCAGAAGGGCTTGCGGAATTACGAGGTCGTCGTATGCAGAAGGCCAGCCTGGAATGGCGCTTACCAGGGCAGCTGGTTGAGCGTGGCTGGATGGCACCACCGATTGGGATGATGCAGTGGTCGGCTAGCTTTTTTACCGAAACAGGCTCGGCATATTTCGACAATGCGGATCGTCGATATTACTCAAGTGCTGGAGCCGAGCTTGAAGCGGATGTTAACCTGTTTTATGGCTTAACAACACGCATGCGATTTGGTTACGCAAAAGGTCTCGATGAGCAGCTGGGAGAAGATCGCTGGTACTTTAACCTGGGGGCTTCGTTTTAGCAGCGTCAGCATGAGCCTTTCGCTGGGCGTTTAGTCTTTTTTCATAAATTCGGCGTAACGTAATTCTTCCGTTGGCTGAAAGACTTTCTCATAGTTATGCATATTGGATTCCAGCATTTTTTTAAACTCACTACTGAAAAACTCGATCCCCTGTGACTGGCGGCCAACAAAGTCTTCAAGATTACGCGCACTGGAAGCAGCGACATAGGCAGAGTAGCGTGAAGCAGCATACATAAACGCCGTATTAACGATGTTTTTGTCATGGATTTCCGCATGATTGTTTGCAATATTAATAAAAGAATCGGCCAGCTTTCGAAGTAACTGTTCCTGGTCCTTATCTGCCATGTTCTCACTCACTTAGTCATTCAAAGATGGCGTATTATACCAGCTGAAATAAGGTATTGGCATTGTCGGCGGTCTGCTGAATCACATGCTCGATATCGGTTTGCTGTAATTCAGCTATGGATTCAATAACATAGCGGATATGTGCAGGCTCATGGCGCTCTCCACGGTGCTGGTATACGGGCTGATCAGGTGCATCGGTTTCGATCAGTAAGCATTCCAGTGGTAGTCTGCTGACCAGTTTACGCAGTTTGCTGGAGCCCGTATAGGTAACAGGGCCGCCAAAACTCAGGTAAAACCCCATATCGATCAGTTTAACCGCCTGCTCATAGCTGCCGGAATAACTATGGATCATGCCTCTGAGGCCAGGTCGTTGCTGTAATGCCTGAATTACAGCCTCGGTGGATTTTCGTGCATGAATGACCACGGGCAACTGGTGATGCAATGCAATATCCAGCTGCGCTTCAAAGAATTGTTGCTGCTGCTCACGGTCGAGTGTTTTGACAAAAAAATCGAGTCCACACTCACCAATAGCAATGACTGGATGAGACTGGCACCAGCTATCAAGTTGTTGCAAATCTTCATCGCTATGCTGGTCGATAAAGTAAGGGTGTAGTCCAAAGCAGTTATACACTTTAATCTTCGAGTGCTGAATTTTTATCTGTCGCTGCCAGTGGCTTCTTTGTACCCCGGGGATAATAATTTTACTGACACCGATATCTGCGGCTGCATCTAGTAGCTGATCGCGATCTGTATCGAAGTCAGCAAAGTCCAGATGACAATGGCTGTCGATAATCATGTGTCGAGAAACAGTGTAAGCACGCCGGTAAAACCATAAAACTGTGATTTATGAATCTCGCCGTTGGCAAAAAAACCTGTCAGAGGGAAGTCGCCAAGAATGTCGCGTATCAGTTGAACCTCTTCACTGTTATCACCAAACTGATTGCGCCCGCGACCTACACAGGATACATAAATGCCGCCACGTATTGAGCCTTTTATTCTTGACTTGATCTGCTGCAGCATACGTAGCAGATCTTCACGTGCCGTGTTGCCATCACGATGACAGAAAATCATGTCCTGCCCCTGTTGTGGGAAGTCGGCAATTGCGAGTCGGTTAGTATCAGGGTCTGCACCGACTAGCTGGCGAATAGTGTAGTCTTCTGTATCAGAGCCCGGGCTGATAAGGCCGGCAAATATATAATTAGCTGCCTGTTCGATGTCCCGCGCAATCATTTCACCGGCATCATCTTTCATCACCTCAAGTGCCGGGCGGTCATCAATGGTGAAGAGTACATTTTTTTCACACTGTGTTATGCGACGGCGTGGCCCGACGGGTGAGCAGCCCTGACTCAGGTTGCTGATGATGTTAATGTGTGGTGAAAATAGCATGCCACTGATGCCACCGGTATGGTAGCCATCAGCGTACTGAACATGTGAGGCGCGAGAAGAGCTGATGCCACCCAGTAAAAAGGCTCCGGGGATGGTTTGATAAATTTCATCAAGTAGTGGTAGCAATATATCGCTATCCGGGTCTGCATGCAGCAGCGCAACATTATAATCGTGCTGGTTGCACCAGTCGATGAGCTCCTGGTTAAGTGCGGCTGTGTTCTCCTTCAGATTTGGAATGCTACGGATTTCCTGTTCGTCAAAACTCGCAAGCATAATGGCAAGCGCTGGCTGATCATAATACTCCCTGTCACCTGCAATAATGCCGATGCCGACGGTACCTAGCCAGTGGCGAACTGGGGTGCGTTTCCTGAGTGTGTCGAGAATCTTATCAGCATCCGCCATCAGATAATCACTGATATAGACAAAGGCAACATTTGAGTCAGCAGATATCTCGCCTAGCTGTTGTAAACAGCTATCGATTAATTCGCTGGCAGATCCGCCAGCACCATGTGCGAGTTGAAAGGATGTCATTTTCAGAGTGTAGTTTAATTTATATTATTCGTAGTGCATAAAAAAGAGCCAGCAATGCTGGCTCTTTATATCACAAATTAAGAAAATGTTTCTTATTTGGATTTCTTTGATTTCTCAATCATGTCGTGAATGATTGGCGTGAGGATAACTTCCATTGCCATGCCCATCTTGCCACCGGGTACAACGATAGTGTTGCGGCGAGACATGAAAGAGCCATTAATCATGTTCAGCAGGTATGGGAAGTCAATGCCGAACTTGTTAGGATCCTTGAAGCGAATAACAACAAAGCTTTCATCTGGCGTTGGAATATCGCGTGCGATAAATGGGTTAGACGTATCTACAGTCGAAACGCGCTGGAAGTTAATGTCTGTTTCCGAGAACTGAGGCGTGATGTAGTTTACGTAATCAGGCATACGACGCAGAATGGTATCGACGATTACGTCAGCAGAATAACCACGTTCAGCGTTATCACGATGAATTTTCTGGATCCACTCCAGGTTAACAATAGGTACAACACCGATGCCCAGGTCAACGTGTTGGGCGACATTGTGGTTTTCTGTTTTGACCAGGCCGTGCAGACCTTCGTAGAACATCAGGTCGGAGCCGCTGTCGATATCTTCCCAGGGCGTGAATTCACCCGGCTTCTTGTCGATACCCAGGCGCGCGTTATGCTCTTCTGCTTCGGGCTCTGAGTGCAGGTAGTAACGCTTCTGACCCGTACCACTGTTGCCATAGGAGGCAAATAGTTCTTCCAGCTTGCCAAATTCATTGGCATTTTCACCAAAGTGACTGAAGAAACGGTTGCCCTCGGCTTCGTGATTGGCCATCTGTTCTTTCATGGAAGCGCGGTCATATGCGTGGAAGCTGTCGCCTTCAATCACAACAGGGGTGATCTTTTCGCGGAAGAAGATGTGCTCGAACGCTTTTTTAACCGTCGATGTACCGGCACCCGATGAACCGGTAACCGCAACAATAGGATGTTTCTGGGACATGATGTCTCCTTAACTCATTGATTTTTAAAATTTTTGCATGCTGCCCGTATATTGAGAGCACCTTGCATTGGAATTCGGTTGCCCCATCGATAGTGAGATATCGATAGCCCTTATGATCTGGCGCTGCCCTGTTTCGGCCCGGGACGTAGCCGGGTATTTTAGCGATTTTTGGCGGTTGGTGCGAATTTAATTGTGTAAACCGGGACTGAAAGCGGAATTCAGTGGTTATGGACGGGCTTAAGCAGGTTCACATCCCTGTGTTGTCCTGCAGATTTCTGGGTCCAGTCAGGTGTTTAGAAACGGAAGCCGGCACCGACACTGATAACCGTGGGGTTGATGTCGACATTGGAAGAACCCGCAACACTGTTGGTGGCTGTGGTCTCGATATTGATATACCGAATATCCGCTGTCAGGAACCAGGTGTCATCGATGTCGTAGTCGATACCTGCCTGTAGTGCCAGGCCGAATGAGTTATCCAGTTTAAGGTCGCCTTGCAGGTCCAGTGGACTTGTCAGCGTCGCTTTTTCCGAGAAGAAAATAGTGTAGTTCAGGCCAATGCCTACGAATGGACGTACCTTGCTCTGTGGGTTGAAGTAATACTGCGCACTCACGGTCGGTGGTAAGTGTTTGGTCTCCGCGATCTTGCCTATGCCATCAAGGCTGATGTCATGTGAGAATGGCGTAGCAGCCAGAACTTCAACACCAATGTTATCGCTGTACATATAGACAAACGTGGCACCTAGTTGAGTGTTGTTGTCGACCTCAGGCTTAAGCCCCAGTGCAGACACTGCAGCACTATTAAATGCCGAGCTGTCGTCATTCGGCTGCACGCTGGTCGCTGTAAAGCGCATAAACATATCACCGGCCTGGAGAGCCTGTGCTGAGCCAGCGCTCAGAGCCAGAGTTGAAAGAAGGGCGATGCTTAATGTGTTTTTCTTAATCAATGTTTTTCACCTGCAAAACAGTAGTCCAAAAAAATGAGGGGCTATGATCATCAGAAGTTGCTAATGCTGAGTTGATCTAAATCAGCTTTTCAGGGGGTGAAGTGCCATACATGCACCACAACAGGGCGGTTTTTGACCTGTGTCAATGGAGGTGGGCTTACAGCGATGCCTGATCAGGTGAAAAGTGGTTAGGGGTGATGTCTCTGAGGCTATTAAGAAAGCGCATGGCTGCCTTGCGCTCGATATTGGCCTGGTTGTATGCCATCCATAGCATGTGTTTGATACTCAGGTTTTCGATGGGTAAAGGGTGCAGTAAGTTGCGCTCAAGATGACTACGAATCGCAAAGTGGGGAAGAAAACTCACCTGTTTGCCACGCTTTAATAGCTCGATAATGGCATCACTCGAGCCGACCTCCATATCGATGTGGCTTAGTCGTATATCCACATCCAGCAATGCCTTATCCAGAGTGTTACGCATGGATGACTGAGGCTCGCGTAACACATAATGAAGTTCGTCGAGCTCATCGAGGGCCATTTGTTGTCGCCCCCACAGATAATGGCCTTCGCCGCAAACCAGTATTAGTTCATCCTGCATCCAGGGCTCGACCTGTATGCTCGGGTGCCGTGGCTCCTGTTCCAGCAGGGCCACATCAGATAGCCCCGTGGCGAGACGCGTGTGGATTCGCCTTGAATAACCGAGACGACTGTCTATGATCAGGTCAGGGCGTGTTTCCGCAAAATGTACCAGGATGTCGGGTAGTACATGCTCGCCGATCGCCAGGCTGACTTCCAGTCGTAGGCGGTTATGGCCGGTTTTGAGAGATTCCAGGTCATCCAGTAGTGAAGTCTGGTGGTCGAGTACGAGTCGTGCATAGTCATACACTTTCTCACCGGCTGCGGTGAGAACCAGCTTACGCCCCTGGTGCTGCATCAATGGCATGCCATAGCAGGCATCGAGTGCACGCAGACGCTTGGTGACGGCCGGTTGACCGATATACAGAGCCTTGGCGGCGCGATTCACGCTTCCCAGCTCGACAACGGCCTTGAGAGTGGCGAGTGATTTGTAATCTGGCAGGTTTATATATTCCACATAGGAATATTAAGTCATTTGATTTCATTTTAATAGTATGCCGTTAAACTGCATAATGCGCGGTCTTTTCGTAGGGGTGATCCCGATTAGCCAGAACGCTACGGCGGGTCATGGATAATTTCCCAGATGGAATATACGCATTAGCTAAATAAGCGTATCTGTTTCAAGGACTGCCACTGCTATTTGATCGTAGTCCCGGTGTAAAAGCCGGGGTTGTTTTTTTCATGTGTAACTGGAGTGTTGATATGACCGAAATGGCCAATGAAGAAACGGTTCATAATTCTGGAAAGTATCCGATCAAGAAAATGGTCGCCGCCGCAATCTTCCTGGCAATGGCGCTTGCCCTGGCCACTGTCGTGCCCAGTATTGAAGTCGCATGGGTAACAGGCATCCTGATTCTAACGATTTACCTGTTCGCTTTTGAAGTGGTGGGCGTAGACGTTGCAGCAGCCAGTATCATGGTTCTGCTGGGCCTGACCTCATTGTTTGCGCCACTGATGGGGCTTGAGCAGGGCCTGGTGGATACCAGTCAGCTGTTTAACGGCTTTGCATCTAACGCGGTTATTTCGATTATTGCGGTCATGATTATTGGCGCGGGCCTGGATAAAACCGGCCTGATGACCCAGGTGGCGACCTTCATTCTGAAAATTGGTGGCAGCTCCGAGGGTCGAATTATCCCGATTATCTCATCGACCGTGGGTTTCATTTCATCGTTTATGCAGAACGTTGGCGCGGCCGCGTTATTCCTGCCGGTGGTATCACGGATCTCTGCGCGTTCCGGTCTACCCATGTCGCGACTGCTGATGCCGATGGGTTTCTGTGCCATCCTGGGTGGTACGGTCACCATGGTGGGATCAAGCCCACTGATTCTTTTGAATGACCTGATTCTTGCCTCTAACCAGGCGCTACCCGCAGATCAGCAAATGGAAACCTGGAGCCTGTTCTCGGTAACGCCGATCGGTGTGGCACTGGTGGCGACGGGTATTATCTATTTCGTACTAGCCGGACGCTTTGTTCTGCCGGCGAATGAGGGTGAGAATCACACCGCAGGCGCAGACCCAATGACCTATATCCAGGAAGTGTATGGTGTGGGTTATGCATTATCAGAAGTGGTGGTGACGGAAGATAGTCTGTTTATCGGTCACACGCTCGACGACATCGAAAGTACACATATGATTCGAGTCATCGCCAGTAAGCGCGGTGACGATACTCGCTTCGGTCCTGGTACGGTTGCCCGTGATCTGGAAATTGCAGCGGGTATGGTGCTAGGTGTAATTGCAGAGCCTAGACACCTGAAGAATGTCTGTGAAGGTTATAAGCTGAAACTGCGTGATGAGTTACGCACTTTTGCGGATTCACTGTCGTCGACGAAATCCGGTGTGGCAGAAGTGGTAATTCCACCCAGCTCTAGTCTGATCGGTAAGTCTGCACGTGATGTGTGGCTGCGTAAGGCATATGGTCTGGCGATGATTGGTCTGCACCGTGATGGTGAAACGCATCGTGAAGGTGATGATATTCGTGACATGCCTTTCGAAGCCGGCGACACACTGATTGTTCACGTCGCATGGGATGCACTGGCTCGACTCGAGAAAGACAAAAACTTCGTTGTTGTAACAACAGAATATCCTCACGAAGAAACACGCCCACATAAACTGGGTCCCGCACTGTTCTTCTTTGGCGTTGCACTGACTTTAGTTCTGTTTACTGACCTGCGTCTCTCGGTTGCGTTGTTAACCGGGGCGATGGGTATGATCCTGTCGGGTGTTTTGAGCATCGATGAAGCCTATGAGGCGGTAAGCTGGAAAACCGTATTCCTGCTGGCATCATTAATTCCATTAGGGCTTGCTGTGGAAACATCCGGTACAGCGAAGTGGATTGCAGAACAGACACTCTCTATCATGGGAGAAGAAACACCGGTCTGGGTTATTCAGGCAGCGGTTGCAGTGCTGGCGACATTCTTTACCCTGGTGATGTCGAATGTGGGAGCAACGGTATTACTTGTGCCACTGGCAGTCAATATTGCGATTGGTGTTGATGCGAATCCTGCTGTGTTTGCATTAACGGTTGCGATTGCAACATCAAACTCGTTCCTGATTCCAACCCATCAGGTAAATGCACTCATTATGGGTCCAGCAGGTTATCGTGTTGCAGACTTTATGCGGGCCGGTGGCATTATGACGGTGCTATTCCTGGTGGTCATGTTGATAATGATGAATATTATTTTCTAAACACGTCAACTGGGCATGCCGGTGACGCCGGCATGCCATCTCTCATCATTTAAAATTTCTAAAGATTAAAAGAATAAATATGAATAAGAATAAAAACTTGTTCAGCCTGTTAATGGCTGCATTATTAATGTTGGTGTCCTCGACGGCATTCGCCGCAGAAACCGCAAAAAGCTGGGATATGACAGCAAGCGTTGTCGGTATTTTTGCGATAGTAATTTTTGTAATCGCCTACCTGCTCGTCATGGCGGAAGAGTTTACGCATTTGCGTAAGTCAAAGCCGGTGATTATCGCAGCGGGTATTATCTGGGCATCAATCGCCTGGGTTGCGGCTGAGCATGGCATGTCAGTAGAAGCAGAACATGCGGTACGCCATAACCTGCTGGAATACGCCGAGTTAATGTTGTTCCTGCTAGTAGCCATGACCTATATTAACTCAATGGACGAGCGTAATGTGTTTGATGCGCTACGAGCCTGGCTGGTTAAGAGTGGCTTCAGTTTCCGTCAGCTTTTCTGGATCACCGGTGTATTGTCATTCTTTATTTCACCGATTGCCGATAACCTGACAACGGCATTGTTAATGTGTGCTGTGATCATGGCAGTTGGCGGCACCAACAGTCGTTTTATTCTGCTTGGCGCAATCAATATTGTGGTTGCCGCAAATGCGGGTGGTGCATTCTCGCCGTTTGGTGATATCACAACCCTCATGGTCTGGCAGAAAGGCATGGTCGAGTTCTGGACCTTCTTTGCATTATTTTTACCTTCACTGGTGAACTGGATTGTGCCGGCCATCCTGATGAGTTTTGCAGTGCCTGATGAAAAACCACAGTCGAGCAATGAAGTGGTGCAGATGCAGCGTGGTGCAAAGCGCATTATTCTGCTGTTCTTTTTAACTATTGCAACCGCTGTGTCGTTCCATAACTTTTTACACTTGCCACCGGTGGTGGGTATGTTAACCGGTCTGGGTTATCTGCAGCTGTTTGGTTTCTTCCTGAAGAAAACCGCACATCGTGATCATGGTGGTATACCGGATAATGCCGAGAATGACGGTGAGATGGGTAACCCGGTGGCCTTCGATGTGTTTAATCCTATCGCACGTGCGGAGTGGGATACCCTGCTGTTTTTCTATGGTGTGGTGTTATGTGTGGGTGGTCTGGGCTTCCTCGGTTACCTCAGTCTAGCTTCCGACATTATGTATAACCAGTGGGGTGCCACAACGGCGAATATTGCCGTGGGTGTACTGTCGGCGATTGTGGATAATATACCGGTGATGTTTGCGGTGTTAAGTATGCAGCCAGATATGTCGACGGGCCAGTGGTTACTGGCCACCTTAACGGCGGGTGTCGGTGGCTCCATGTTGTCGATTGGCTCGGCGGCAGGTGTTGCACTGATGGGCCAGGCACGAGGCCAGTATACCTTCTTCGGCCATCTTAAATGGACACCCGTGATTGCGCTGGGTTATGCCGCGAGTATCTATGTGCATATGCTGGTAAATGCGCGCTACTTCGTTTGAGGGATTAAAACGATAAAAACAAACACCGCTTATGCAAATTATGTGAGCCATTTTCCTTTTTTTGCATAAGCGGCTTGACCGGGCCCCAATATATAATAAGATGCTAATCTTCTAAAATTTTGGAATCAGGGATACAAGGAAATGAAAGACGTTTTAAAATACACGCTGGCCGCAGGTGTTCTCTCACTGGCCGTAACTTCTCAGACTCAAGCTGCTCTTTACACGGATGTCGATATGGTGTTCAGTAATGATAGCGGTGACTCAATTACCTATAGATTGACAATTGAGGAGCTCGGAACAAATCGAATTACTGGTGAGAAGACTTATATTGATAGTATGTATGAAGCAACTTTCAATATCGGTGGTGTCAGTCGTACAATTGTTAGAGCTGAAACGGCTTCTATGTATAGAAGTGAATTCTATCCAGATACAGGTGATTATAATCTTTTCAATATTACCAGGAATGCATTTCTTGATGATCCAGGATTTGATTTCACCATGAGATTCGAAGCTGGTTTTTATCCAAGCGATGTTAATAACGATGGTACGCCTGAGCTTGTTAGCTATCTGGCAGATGGCAGTGTGTTCGATACATCGGATTATGTTATTCAGTTAGATGGCCTGCTGTCAGGTACGGTAACTGATTTCGGATATCTCTCGATGAATAAGTTAACCATCGGTAATCCTGATATGGCAGTTGTTCCAGTTCCAGCCGCTGCCTGGTTATTTGCATCAGGTATTCTGGGTCTTGCAGGTATAGCACGTCGTAAAGTTGCTGCCTAAACCTGACTCAGCATTGATTGAGTAAAAAAATAATCCCCGCCAATGAGCGGGGATTATTTTTTTTAGACGTGGTTTGTTTAACGCATTACTGCTATTTTTTCTGATACATCAAATCCCATACACCATGACCCAGGCGATGCCCGCGTTGTTCAAACTTGGTTAGCGGTCTTTCTGCTGGGCGTGGGATAAAGGTGTCGTCCTCTGACAGATTGATAAACAGCGGACTGGCATTCATCTCACGAAGCATATGCTCGGCATAATGTTCCCAGTCGGTTGCCAGATGAAAGGTTCCACCAGCTTTGAGTTTGGCGGCGATGAGCTGAATAAATGATTCTTTAACGATGCGGCGTTTATGGTGTTTTTTCTTGTGCCAGGGATCAGGAAAAAATAATTGAAAGCGATCAATGCTCTCATCCGGTATTTGCTGAGCAATCACTTCAACCGCATCGTGATTTGATACCCGAATGTTTTTGCAGTCAGAGGTTTCTACAAGATGCAGTAGATGCCCAACACCGGGACGATGCACCTCGATGCCGATGTAGTTTTTATCGGGCTGTGCCATAGCCATCTGCCAAAGCGAATCACCATTACCAAAACCGATTTCAATGACAGTTTCGGCATCGCGAGCAAACAGGGTTGTGAGGTCCAGTTGCTGTTCGTTATAGTCGATGCCAAAGTCAGGCCATTGTGTATCCAGCGCTTTTTGCTGGCCGGCGGTGAGCCGACCTTCGCGTTTCACAAAGCTGCGTATGGTGCGAATGGGCTTTTCAGTCATAAATGCAGCGTTAGCGATCTAGAAGAAGGTGCCATCAATCGGAGATGATGCCGAGGCATAACGCTTACGTGGCATACGACCGGCAAGAAAAGCTTCACGACCCGCTTCTACCGCTTTCTTCATAGCCGATGCCATGAGTACCGGGTTTTGAGCCGCGGCTATTGCGGTATTCATCAGGATGCCATCGCAGCCCAGCTCCATAGCAATGGCGGCGTCTGATGCCGTGCCAACACCCGCATCAACCAGAATGGGGACATTGGCATTTTCGATAATGGTGAGAATATTGTAGGGGTTGCGAATTCCCAGGCCAGAACCAATCGGTGCCGCCAGTGGCATCACCGCGGCACAGCCGATGTCTTCCAGGCGCTTCGCGATAATGGGGTCGTCGCTGGTATAAACCATTACGTCAAAGTCATCTTTAACCAGAATCTCAGCGGCTTCCAGAGTTGCGGTGATATCCGGGTACAGGGTTTTCTCATCACCCAGCACTTCCAGTTTGACCAGCTTATGTCCATCCAGCAGCTCACGGGCCATGCGGCAGGTGCGTACCGCATCTTCAGCGGTATAGCAGCCCGCAGTATTTGGCAGGATGGTGTATTTTTCTGGTGGTACCACGTCGAGCAGGTTGGGCTCATCGGCATTCTGGCCGATATTGGTGCGGCGAATGGCTACCGTAATAATCTCGGCGCCACTGGCTTCAGTAGCTGCCCGTGTCTCTTCAAGATCCTTGTATTTTCCAGAGCCCACAAGCAGGCGTGAGTTGTAGGTTTTTCCGGCAATAGTCAGTTGATGATCGCTCATGTGTCTCTCGAGTGTGGTGCTGTGTTTTGAAGGCTGGCTATGATATCACCCTTTAGGTGTGGGAAGCAGTACCCAGATCAATGCATAAAGCCTCAATACATACCGCCGCCGATGGCGTGTACGATTTCTACACGGTCGCCATCCTGCAACTGGTGAGTGGGGTGCTCAGCACGGGGAATAATATCCCGATTAACTTCTGCTGCCAGGCGCTTGCCTGCCAGACCCTGCATTTCGATAAGCTGCTGAAGGCTGCAGGATTGTGGGATTTGGATGGATTCACCATTGAGGATGATGTTCATAATGCTCGTTAATTTCGACTAAATCACGAATTTTACCCTGAAAATCCGGCCAAATCCTCCTTTTGGATGGATATGTGCTATATCTAGGCTGTCAAGCAAAGGAATCTCTTGCGCTTAAAAATAATCGTATTTACCATAGGTTAACGAACATATATAATAATTTTTCTCGATATTTCATTTAAGTATATGATTTTTATACTACAATAAATGAATGCATAGATATAAAAGAATAAACGAGGTCAGAGCGTGTGCGTGGTTTAGCCAGTAAAATTACTAAATCTGTTGCATTAACAGGCTTGCTGATGATGGCAGCAACAGCATCGGCAGAAATTAATCCATTCAAGAAAACCAAAAACTACATTTTTGATGACAGCATCAAGTGGTATGAGAAAAAAGGCACGGCCATGAAGTCGGGCTCGGTACCCGATGGTAGTGATATTAACTATTATCACCTGAATGTCAGCAAATCTCGCCTGCTATTGCGACTATCGAAAAATGATCCCAGTGGTGATCTGCAGAACACCCGAATACTTGATGCCCTGGCGATTACGGATGTCAGTGTCGATGGAAGTCGATTGCCAGTGTTTGACTGGTGCCTGAGTAACCAGCAAAGCCCGGGTCGAAAGCTGAAACAGAATGCAGTGGTCGTGAATGACACCTGCGTGAATGCAGGGGGGGGTGGTGATTTCATCATTCAGCTGGATGAACGAACGCATCATACGATTATGAATGCCAGTGAAATGGAGTTTGTAATCGAGCCATATGGTCGGGCGGTGCGACTGGTGTTTGATCTCAGCGGGTTTGCGCCGATTATGGGAGAGCTTCTTAAGCCGCCTGCGCCGGTTGCGCCACCACCAGCACCAGCACCGGTTAAAACGCCAGAAAAGCCTCGAGTGATAGCAAAGCCAGTGCCGAAGCCGTCAGCACCGGTAGCACCGGTAGTCAAGCCCAAGCCTAAACCCAAACCAAAGCCGGTTAAGATGTGTACCGCCCAGCCACCGGCAGATTTACAGGCGGACATTAAGGCCGTGGTCTATCCCTGTGAGAACGTTGCCCGTAAGGCAGCAGCAGAATCACAAATCAAATCGGCAGTTGAAGCTAAGCGCCAGGAGCAGGCAAAAGCAGCTGCAATGGCCAGACAGGAGGAAATGGCCAAGCAGAAAGAAGTCAAGGATAGTAAGCGTGCCGAAGAATGGGATCGTAAGCAGGATGCCATGTGGATCTCGCGCTGTCAGCGCCATTGGAAAAAAGGCCGCAGTCCATGTTATTGTGAGAAATATCTGGACCAGGCACCAGCTGGAGTAAAAAATACCTGCGGTAGCTAGTACTGAGCCAGCAGAATATAATCCGGGACCCGCACCCTGTGCGGGTCTTTTAGTGTGTGGCTACCTGATATCCAGTTCGGTGTGGGTAATGACTTCGTTCAAATCACAGAATCAAACATGACAGATTGCATTATTGTTGGCGGCGGCCTGATTGGTATGTTGAGTGCACGTGAACTGCGAAAGCAGGGCATGGATGTGCTCGTCATCGATAAAGGTCGGCTGGGGCAGGAGTCGTCCTGGGCGGGTGGTGGCATTCTCTCACCGCTGCACCCCTGGCGCTATGGTGAGGAGGTGAATGAGCTCGCCAACGAGGGGCATCGTGACTACCCCGAGCTGGCGCAGGAGCTGCTGCTGGAGAGTGGTATCGATCCCGAATACCAGCGCTGTGGTCTGCTGGTGGTGGACTCTGATGAGTCTGATCAGGCTAAAGCATGGGCGCAACAATGGAATATGTCCTTGCAGATGCTGAATAGTGCGCCAGAGATTCAATCGGTTCTGCCGGGTGTTAGTGATCAGTTTGAAAGTGGGCTATGGATGCCTGAAATCGGTCAGCTCCGAAACCCACGCCTGGTCAAGTCGGTGCGAGGCAGCCTGCAGGCACTGGGCGTGAGGGTTCTGGAGAATAGCGAAGTCGAACGACTGGACGTAGTCAATCAGCAGATCAAAGGTGTTGTGGCTCAGGGTAAAACTTATCATAGTGAGCGAGTGCTGATAGCGGGCGGAGCCTGGACGGCAAAACTGCTTAAGGATACAGGCAGTGTACCCGATATCGAGCCTGTGAAAGGCCAGATGATTCTGTTTCGTGGTCAGCCAGGCCAGCTGAGCGGTATGGTGCTATGTGAGAGTCGCTACCTGATACCGCGGCGAGATGGTCGCATACTCTGCGGCAGCACGATTGAACATGTCGGTTTTGAAAAGTCGACACCGCAAGAGACTCGCGAAGCACTGCGAGAGGTGGCGATCAGTTTGCTACCCTCGCTTGCAGCACTGGACATAGAGCATCACTGGGCGGGACTGCGCCCGGGTAGTCCTCAGGGTGTGCCATATATTGGTCCCCATAACACCATTCATGGCCTGTTTATCAATGCAGGTCATTACCGAAACGGGGTGATACTCGGGCTGGCAAGCGCCCGCCGTGTTGCCCGGCATATCCTCGCCTGAGGCCTTCGCCGGGTCCCCCAAACAAGGGAATAGACCCATGTTTTTAGAAGGAATTTACCGCTTATCAGCGATACTTAGGGTTCCATCTTTAACCCCATGACATTGACAGGGGGATTGTCTTAAATTATGAGCATGAACATTTCAAACACAAAAGGCTTTACCTTAATGGAGATGATGGTGATCGTTGCCATGCTTGGCGCGCTCATGGCCATCGGCATTCCATCGTTTACATCCATGTTGGTAAACAGCGAATTAAGGGATACCACGAATGACATGATAATCACCCTGAAGCGTGCGCGCTTTGAGGCGATCAAGCGTGGTCAGACGGTAAGGATCTGCAGCAGTGCGGACGGCTTTAACTGTCTCGGTACACCAGGCACCTATTTCCTGGGCTGGCTGGCGTTTGCAGATGCTGATGGTAATGGGCAACCCGACCCGGAAGAAATTATCTGGGTTAAGGATATGGCGCCGGATACCAAAAACACATTCACGATTAATGACCCAGCCTATGCGACCTTTATCGATTTTAATAATAACGGCATGCTGGTGAATGATATCGATGCAGAAATTGTGATCTGTAGTGGCGTCACCAATGGCTATCCCCGGAGAGAAATTCTTATATCCGTTTCAGGTGATGTGTCTCTTGAGCGAAACACGAGTGTGAAATGCTAATGAATATCAGAAAAGTACAAGGCTTTACGCTACTCGAAATTATGATTGCACTATTCGTGTTGTCCGTCGGCATGCTGGGCGCATCAGCACTGGTGATTCGCGGTCAGACCGAAGCCGTAAAAGTGAACTACGATGCGGTTGCCAGCCAGATGGCTGTGAGTGTTGCTGAAATGATGCGATCAAATATTGATGGTGTCGTTGCGGGTGAATATGACAACCTCGATTCCCATGCCGCTGATCCTGGTTGCATTGCAACCGGTTGCGATGCGGCGGGTCTTGCTGCTTATGATAGTGCTATCTGGGGCTGGATGCTGGATGAATATTTACCCAGTGGTGCAGTCGGCACCGTACGTGGTGGTGGAGCGGACTCTGTCTTTACGATTACGGTTTCCTGGCAGGAAGCACAACGTACCGGTAAAGACACCGGTGCGCTGGTTACACGTAATTATGTGATGGTGTTTCAACCCTGAGAGCTCAAGCTGGAATAGATCGTTATGAAAAGATTAGTGATGAAAAAACAGTCTACTAAAAGCAGTCAATCCGGTTACTCCATGCTGGAAGTTCTGGTTGCAATGGGTATAGGTCTGGTGGTGTTAGGCTCAGCAATTAGTATGCAGGTATCACAACGTAAAGCTTTCTCAGTGACAGAAAGCCGGTTAAATATGCAGACGAATGCACGATTTGCATTTGAGTTTATTGCCAGTAATTTACGCGAACTCGGTGCGCTTGGTTGTCGTACCGTCAATAGCTATAACCTGGGTGATGAAGATGGCTCTAACTACGTGATAGCTATGCTTGACGAAACGGTTCCGTTTGCAGATTTTCGTGCTGGTCGGGAATTAATAGGTTACGAAAACACGGGTGGCGCGGTGTGGGATCCAGTTATTCCAGCCGGTTTTACATTTATGGCGGCAGGGCCTGAAATTGGTTATACGCTGACTGAAGATTCCGATGTGATCACCATGCGTGGTGCTATGGGGCCAACTTACAGTGTCGATGTTGGTGCGGGTGAGGTAACACCAACAACCATTCAGTTAAATATGGCGAATATAAGTAATGTTGCATTACGCCAGAACAATTACGCCGTACTCTCACAGTGTGATGTGGCAGAAGTATTCCAGGTCACCAGTGCCCAGGATGATCTTGATAACGGTCTTATCGTTCACGGTGCTGGCGGTCAGGGTTTTAATAATGCATCTGCATCATTCGAAATGGACTTTAGCGAAAACTCAATAGCAGAGCTGCGTCGAGTCGCTGTTAGCACTTACTTTGTTGCAGAGGATGCCGATGGAAATCCAACTCTGTTCCGAGATGTTGATGGTGTAACCAGTCGTCTTGTGCAGGGTGTTGAAACAATGCAGATAGAATATGGCGTTAATACGGATTCGGTTGGAACACGTCATGCACCAGAGCAGTTTAGAACAGCTGACTGGGTTGATGCGAATAACAACTGGGCAAATGTTGTGGCTGTTCGGCTGAGCTTTATTATGCGCTCCAGGTATGAAGTGTATGAAGAAGATCTAAACAAAACCTATCGTTTGCCTGGGGCAGTTCCATTTGAGGCGACGCATAACGATAAGTATGCGCGCTTAATTTATACATCAACCATTAATTTACGTAACCGCGCACTGGGCAAACGAACTAATAACCCGGTAGCAGCCCTTTAAATTGAAGGTAAAAGGATATGTATCGAATGCAATCTAAAGTACACAGTTTGACCAGGCAGACAGGTGCGGTGCTGGTAACTGCACTTGTGCTGATGGCTATACTGGCTGTTGTTGGTGTTGCGACTATGCGTAGCAGTACAACCGATATCAGCATACATAAAAGTATGAAGAGTCGTAATAATGCGTTTCAGTGTGCAGAGGCTGCACTGAGAGCGGGTGAAATATGGCTGGATACAGAAATTGATCGTCTGCCTGAAGATGTCATGGCGAATCCTGATCCAGGTCTGTTCCAGGTATGGAACTACGCAGCACCCGAAATTCAGAACATAATTAGTAAAGATGCTGAGTGGTGGGAAAATAATGGCATTACTTATGGTGGTGGCATGACGAATGATGACTACCAGATCGGTTGTGGTGCTGAACCAAGATATATTGTTGAGAATGTTGGTGTGGTTGATGATGGTACCGGTAATGTTGAAGTCGCAGCGCGTTCCAAAGATGGTATCAATTATTTCAAAGTAACGGCATACAGCATCGGTAGTGAAGGCACAGCTTCAGTTATTCTTCAATCTACATTTGCAAAACGTTTAAGATAGAAGCGGAGACAGAATCATGTTTAAACAACTAAGCAAACTGACACAGTCGACAGCATTGTCGAGCCTGGTGTTTCTGTCGGCCGCAACACCCGTGAATGCCGGCGAATTAAGTATTAGTAATACGCCGTTGTTTCTCGGAACGTCGGTGCAGCCTAATGTGTTTTTCCTGCTGGATGACTCGGGCTCGATGGACTGGGAAATCCTGACAACCAAACACTGGTTTTACCCTGCGTATGATCCAGACCTGCGTCATAATGGCAGTTACGACAGCTTCGATTATGGCTGGGATATGATTGATAATGGTCTTCTGTATGCATGGGGTGGCAATCAGTGGGGAGACTGGCGATATATGTTTAACCAGTCTAACGCCTATGGTAATAACTGCTCAGGTGGTAATACCATGGAGCGTTGTACCAGTAGCCGACCTGCAGAATTCGACTGGCGTTTTAGAACGTTCAATCTGAACGTGACCTTCTATAATCCGGGTGTTAATTACAAGCCCTGGAATGGACCCTGTGGTCCATCGAATGAAATCTGTACCGATGGTGATTACCGTGCTGCACTCAATAACCCGAAAAGTTGTGGTACCTGTAAGGCAGAGCCACGTGATCTGGCAACAGATGGTGATACCGAGAATGGTCCTTTCAAATATGACGTATGGGTCGATGATTCCGGCTATACCGGTAGTCGTCCGTTGCGTGGTGAAAACTTTAATGAAACTGGTGTTGCAGCGGGTGCAGCCGCTGCACCGAATGGCATCGTAGATATATGGGATACTCACCTGCGTTTTAGTGTTGGTGTAAGTGGTGTTACCGTTTCGCGTATTACTTATGATCCTCGCACAACCGCGGAAGGTTCTCGTGGCCTGAACGAAACAGAGACTGTGCTGGGTACACTCAGCAGTGCAGGTGCCTGTTATAACATTCTGGGTTCAGCAAGTAGTGTTGTTGCGATTCATAACGAAGGTGCTGCGCCGAATATCGGTGCAACGGGCGCGCCAGACTGTCGTACGATTGCGCAAACCCAGACGAATATTGCCAACTGGTATCAGTATTCTCGTCGCCGTATGTATACGGCGAAGAGTGCGGTTTCTCAGGTTATCGATGCGCAACCCAAATTCCGTTATGGTATTACCAAGTTCAAGGGTCAGGGTAGCCTGTTTATCGAAGTGCCCGATGTATCTGTAACAGATGTAACTTCACATAACTTTAACCTTAAAGATGAGATGTATGCAGACAAGCAGGAAGGTATCGGTACTTTCCTTGCGGGTGGTCTGGATTCTGTAGGTACCTATTTCTCTGATTCGCTTGGTGGTAAAACAAACCCAATCAAGCACTCCTGTCAGAAGAACTTCCAGATTGTATTCACTGATGGTTACTGGAATGACTCGACCAATAGCTATGGTGATGTTGATGGTGATGGTCTGGGTAACACCGGTGCAGATATTGCCTACAAATATTTCAAGTATGACCTGAATCCGACAATTGAAGACAACGTAATACCTGACTCGGGTTCCGAAGCGGATCTGGATGCGGATGGTGATGGTCGTACCTGGCAGCACCTGGTGAGCTTTACCGTTGCCTTTGGTGTGCAGGGTAATATGAGCGATGCGGATGGTGATGGCTGGCCGGATGCGGATGCCAGCGGTTCGGCATGGCCGGGTGATGGTACGCCAGTGAAATCCGGTAACTGGGGTGATCCGGTCACCTGTAGTAACTGTGCATCACCGGATAAAATCGATGACCTGTGGCACATGGCATGGAATACCAATGGTACCTATGCGGCAGCATCAACACCGGAAGAAGTGGTTGAAAAGCTGATTGCTGCGATCACCAATATTGCGGGCCGTGTTGGTTCGGCTGCTGCGGTAGCACTGAACTCGGGTACGCTTAATGCGAATACGCGTGTGTATCAGGCGAAGTTTAACAGCATTGACTGGTCGGGTGATCTGCAATCGGTGCCCATTAAAGATAACGACGGGGATACCAGTAATGATCCTGCCGTTTGTGCGGGCAAAACCCCCGGTGAAGTTTGTGGTGTTGAATGGAGTGCGAGCGAGAAACTGGAAGCACGAAATTACACCAGTCGTTCGGTATTTACCCGCAACGAAGATACTGACGAAATCGTTGTATTTAAAAGTTTGACTGATCTCGGCACTAATCAGATTATTAATATGAGAACTCACCCGGATACCGGGGTGCTGGAGTCTGATGTTCGCGGTCAGGAGCGTATGGACTGGGTGCTGGGCCGTAGTGATTTTGGCTATGATGATGGTTACCGTAAGCGTACGGTCGGTGATGTTGGTGTGATGAAGCTGGGTGATATTATTGCGTCATCACCTGTGTATGTCGGCGAACCTTCATTCCTGTATCCTGATTCGATGGAAGCTGAAAAGTACAGCACATTCCGGGCAGACAATAAAAACCGTACCAGGATGGTATACGTGGGTGCAAACGATGGCATGTTCCATGGATTCGATGCATCAAATGGTGAAGAAAAGTTTGCCTTTATACCCGGCAAGCTGGTTAACAAGTTGAATGAGCTGACATCTGCGGGATATAAGAAAAATCATCAATACTTCATTGATGGATCTCCGGTGACATTCGATGCCTATGATGGTAGCTGGAAGAGCCTGGTCGCATCGTCTGCAGGTGCGGGTGGTCAGTTGGCATTTGCGCTGGATGTAACCAATCCAGATAGCTTTAGTGCATCCAAGGTGCTCTGGGAATTTACCGATGAAGACGATGCCGATATGGGCTATAGCATGGGTGACCTTACCTATGCCAAGCTCAACAATGGTGATTGGGCAGTGTTTGTTGGTAATGGTTATAACAACACTGAGCCCGATGGAAATGTTAGTACCACTGGTAATGGTGTTATCTATGTGTTGAATGCATTTACCGGCGAAATCATTCGTAAGTTTGATACGGGTATTGGTACGGAAGACGACCCCTATAACCCCGGAAGTGATCGTCCAAATGGAATCTCCACAGTTACGCCAATAGACCTGGATGGTGACCTTACTGCAGACTACCTGTATGCAGGTGACCTGTTCGGTAATGTCTGGAAGGTAGATCTGACCAGCAGTAGTTCAGCCGCATGGAACTTTGCCTACACATCCGGCAGTGATGCCAAGCCTATGTTCAAGGCGGTGGATGGCGCTGGTAAGGCGCAGCCAATTACGGCAGGCGTGTCGGTGAAACGTCACCCTACAAAACGTGATCAGACGCTGGTGTTATTTGGTACAGGTAAATACTTTGAAGTTGGCGATGGTGTAACCAGTTCTAGCAGCCAGATACAGACATTCTACAGTGTATGGGATGACAACAGCGGTGATCAGTATGAACGTGTTGATATGCTGGAGCAGAAAATCGTCACCGAGCTGGATACCGATGGTGATGGTATGACAGACTGGCGTGTTACCACGGACGAGAATGACCCAACCGGTGATTACAAGATCGACTGGGAAACTCACAAAGGCTGGTTCATTGATCTGCGCTATAGTAGTGGCACAGAGTATGGTGAACAGGTTGTGCGTAAGGCCGTGTTACGTAACAATCGTGTAATCTTTGTAACAACCGTGCCCGATGGTGACCCCTGTGGTTATGGTGGATCAAGCTGGATCATGGAGATCGATGCAGACAGTGGTAGTCGCCTGCCTGAGTCGCCGTTCGATACCAATGGTGATGGTATTATCGACGATACCGATCTGTTTGATATTGCTGGTGAACAAGCCGCTGTATCGGGTACACGATCTAAAGAAGGTATCGTGGCAACTCCAGGTATTCTGAATGACCCTGATGCCGATGAGGAACGTAAGTACTTCAGTGGTACGAGTGGCAATATCGATGTTGTGGTTGAATCCTCCAATGATGAATTTATGAAACGCCAGTCATGGCGCCAGCTGAAATAAGAGGTGATTTGATATGAGACTGAAATATATTCTTTCCCTGCTGGCGATGCTGATGATGTTTAGCGGGAGTGTTGTTGCAAATGACGATGGTGAGATGTCAGGTGGCTTCTCAATAGTCACCACAGTCGACACTGATAAACGGATTATCTATATGGGCAGGTCATCGGTTTCATATGATAGTACAACCGTGTTTTATGCGAAAAACGGTTCACCGGCTGAGATTAAAGACGTTAAGGAAGGGCTGGTGATTTCGTATGATTACGATAAGTCAAAGCGGTTTTTCCTGAGGCCGACGGCTACTAAAATATGGATCAGATCCTTACACCCATTACGCTAACAATCAGAGAAGAGCTTGTTATGAAAAAACAGTCAGGATTTACACTTGTTGAATTGATGATCGTGGTTGCCATTATTGGTGTGTTAACCGCGGTTGCAATTCCGGTTTTTGATAATTACCAGGTCAGAACTGCGCGTGGTGCGGAATGTAAGAAGGCGCTATACGAGATTGCGTTCGAGCTGGAAAAATTCCATGAGCGTAATGGTACTTACACCACTGCGATTGGTGGCGCTGGAGTAAACTATGATCAGTATTCCCATGAAGATTCAACGCAGGCGGCATATCGTTATGAGATTACGGCAGGAACAACAAATAACATAGCAAACAGTTTCCGTGTTATTTGTAGAAAGCACACCAAAAACAGGGATAAGGACTGTGGTGAGCTGACGCTGGATAATTTTGGTCGCGAAGATATGACCGCCGCGGTGGGAGGTAGTACACGTACCGTAGAGGCCTGCTGGCGCTAAATTAGCCGGTATGTATCAGCCGCTAGTCGCGTAGCGCCTTAGGCAGCTGAAACACAATATTCTCACGGGGGCCGCTGTCACTCGACAGTCTGGCCCCGAACCATTCCTTAATCTGATCCACAACCTCTTCGACCAGTAGCTCAGGTGCAGAAGCACCAGCACTCAGGCCAATATTCTCCTTGCCATGAAACCATGATTTTTCGAGCTCTGAAGCATTGTCCACCAGGTAACCTGGAACACCATTTTTCTCTGCCAGTTCTTTGAGACGATTCGAATTCGAGCTGTTAGGCGAGCCGACAACAATAATCATGTCGCATTGCTGGGTGAGTTTTTTAATTGCGTCCTGGCGATTCTGGGTTGCGTAGCATATGTCATCCTTACGTGGTCCGATGATATTCGGATAACGTGTGCGGAGGGCGTCGATAATGTCCTGCGTGTCATCAACCGAGAGTGTGGTTTGTGTGACATAGGCAAGAGGCTGATCCGTTGTTATCTGTAGCTGTTCAACATCATTGGTGTCTTCTACCAGTAGCATCTGTGCGCTGCTATTAGTGAACTGGCCCATGGTGCCATCAACTTCCGGGTGACCAGCATGGCCAATCAGTACCACGTTGGTGCCCGATTTTGCATAACGCGCCACTTCCATATGAACTTTTGTGACAAGTGGGCAGGTTGCATCGAATACCTGAAGGCCGCGATCCTTGGCCTCTGCCTGTATTGCCTGGGATACGCCATGCGCACTGAAAATGACTGTTGAATCATCGGGAATTTCGCTGAGCTCTTCAACGAATATTGCGCCCTTGTCCTTCAGGTCATTAACGACAAAGGTGTTGTGCACAACTTCATGTCGAACGTAAATAGGTGCCCCAAACATATTGATGGCACGTTCAACGATTTCGATGGCGCGGTCGACGCCGGCACAGAAACCACGAGGATTGGCGAGTTGAATTTGCATGGTCTAGAGGATATCCGCTATGGTTGCTTCAAAGTTAATGATGCGCCCAGCTAGTGGGTGGCTAAAGTCGACAAGCACTTCATCGCCCTTGATTTCAATAATAGTGCCCAGTATTTCTGTGTCATCAGGCCCGTCAAAAGCGATAACCTGTTCAACCTCGGGTGACATCTCGTCAGGGAAGTCACTTGCAGGCATGCTATGAATATTGTTTTCATCTGGCATGCCGAAAGCGAGCTCGGGTGATAATGTAACAGCAACATGGTCGCCGCTACATTTGCCTAGCAACGCGTCTTCCATGCCGGATGTCAGGCTGCCATCGCCTATCTGAAATTCAATGGCGTCAGCATCATAATTCGATTCAACTTCAGTGCCATCTTCGAGGGACATTTTAAAGTGTAGTAAAAGGCGTGAGTCAGAATTAACGGTCTTCATGTGGATTTTTTATCGTGTCATAGATTAAAAGAAATGCGCCAATGCAGATGGCGGAATCGGCAATATTAAACGCAGGCCAGTGATGTGTTGCATAGTATATATCGATAAAATCGATCACATGTCCATAAATCGCACGATCGATCAGATTACCGATCGCGCCACCCAGAATAAGTGACAGTGCGGTTGCCTGTAGCCGTTGATTGACGGTTAACTTTCGTAGCCAGAAATAGATGAATATGCTGACAGCAATCGTGAGTACCAGGAAAAACCAGCGTTGCCAGCCACCTGCATTGGCAAGGAAGCTGAAAGCAGCGCCTGTGTTATACATGAGTGTAAAATTAAACATCGGCATAATTTCAACCGGCACATGATAGCTCAGCAGCTCATCCGCGAGAATCTTGGTTAGCTGATCGAGGACGATCACAAGCAGGCTGATCCATAGCCATTTTCTGGCTGGCAGCAATGGCATATCAGGCATAGTGTCTGCTTTCGCCCTTGCCATCGACATTGTCTACACAGCGTCCACATAGCTCAGGATGTTCAGTGTGGCTACCAACGTCTTCTCGCAGATGCCAGCAACGCGTACATTTGGTATGTTCGGATTTGCTAACCGCTATCGAAAGTGTTTCACCATTTTCCATGCTCACTGTTTCGGCATCAGCAGGAGCTTCCGCTATTGGTAGTACACTCGCATATGAAGTGATCAGTACGAAGCGCATTTCATCCTCGAGAGCGTTTAGCGTTTTATAGAGGCTGTCACTACAGTAAAGTTTAACTTCTGCGTCGAGAGAAGAACCGATTTTGCCATCCACACGGATCTGTTCAAGCTTTTTGCTAACCAGGGCACGTGCTTCCTGTACCTGAGCCCAGAAAGCAAAATTCATGGTTTCTGATTCCTGTAGATCGAAAAGATCCTGGTACCAGGTTTCAAGGAAAACTGAGTCGGCGCGATCACCCGGGATCTGCTGCCAGATTTCATCTGCGGTGTAACTCAGGATAGGTGAAAGCCAGCGTGTCATGGCTTCTACGATATGATAGATCGCAGTTTGTGCCGAGCGTCGTGCCTTACTGTCTTTGTAAGTGGTGTACTGTCGATCCTTGATAACATCGAGATAAAAACTACCCATATCAACAGCGCAGAAATTATGTAATCGCTGATAGATCAGGTGGAAGTTGTATTCGTTATAAGCAGTAATAATTTCATTCTGTAACTGAAGTGTTTTGGCAACCGCCCAGCGATCCAGTGCGAGCATTTCGTTTTGCTGGAGCATGTCGGTCTGTGGATTAAAGCCATTCAGGTTAGCCAGCAGGAAGCGAGATGTGTTACGGATGCGGCGATAAGAATCAGCCATGCGTTTGAGAATTTCGTCTGACACGCTCATCTCGGCGCTGTAGTCGGTTGCTGCAACCCATAGTCGTAAAATATCGGCACCGAGGGTGCTGAATATTTTCTGTGGCTGGATGACATTGCCCAGTGACTTTGACATTTTCTTGCCATCTGCATCGACAGTAAAGCCATGTGTGAGCACGGCTTTATAAGGTGCGGTGTTGCGTACAGCAACAGAAGTTAGCAGTGATGACTGAAACCATCCACGGTGCTGGTCTGAACCTTCAAGGTAAAGGTCAGCAGGCACCTGCAATTCCTCGCGTTGTTCCAGAACGGATGCATGAGTAACGCCGGAGTCAAACCACACATCGAGCGTGTCAGTCACCTTGTCATAGTTACTTGCATCATTACCCAGTAATGCCTCGGGCTCCATAGAAAACCACGCGTCGATGCCTTCTTTTTCTATCGCCTGTGCAACTTTCTCGATAAGTTCCTGTGTATTTGGGTGTAGTTCACCGGTTTCTTTATGCACAAATAGTGTTATAGGGACACCCCAGGTGCGCTGGCGTGAAATACACCAGTCGGGACGATTTTCGACCATGCCTTCGATACGCGCCTTACCCCAGTCTGGCATCCAGCGAGTTTCATCAATGGCTTTCATCGCCAGATCACGTAGCCCGTTCTGCTTCATGCTGATAAACCACTGCGGCGTTGCACGGAAAATGATAGGTGTTTTATGGCGCCAGCAATGGGGGTAACTGTGTTTAAGTTTACGATGCTTGAGCAATGCCTGGTTTTCTTCAAGTACCTTAAGAATCTCATCGTTTGCTTTGTTTACATGAAGACCGGCAAACAGCTCGGTATCCGGCAGAAATACGCCATTACTACCAACCGGATTGTAAACATCGATGTTGTACTTCATGCCGACGATATAGTCATCCTGACCATGACCGGGTGCTGTATGTACCGCGCCGGTACCTGCGTCAGTTGTAACATGGTCTCCGAGAATAATCGGCACCTGTCGATCATAGAACGGGTGTTGCAGTAGCTGTAACTCAAGAGCATTACCCTGGCATCGACCTATTACGCTGGTTTTTTCTGCTTCATAGCGATCCAGTGCATCTTGATGCAATGCTTCGGCAAGTAACAGGTTGATATCACCACAGGAAGTGGATGCCTTAACCAGTACGTATTCCAGTTCAGGATGTAAAGATACCGCCATATTTGCAGGCAGTGTCCAGGGTGTGGTTGTCCAGATAACGGCAGCGACGGGCAGGCCATTATTTTCTGCGCCACAGGCTTCGAAAAATGCATCGTTGTCTACCGCACGAAAAACGACATCAATGGCAGGTGATGTTTTGTCCTCGTACTCCACTTCCGCTTCCGCCAGTGCAGAGCCACAGTCCAGACACCAGTGCACCGGTTTGCTGCCCTTGTGTAAATGTCCCTTGTCTATGATTTTTCCGAGGGTGCGAACGATGTTGGCTTCAACATCATAATTCATTGTCAGGTACGGATTGTCCCAGTCACCTAATACACCAAGTCGGACAAAGTCATCACGCTGTCCGTTTACCTGTGATTGTGCATACTCACGGCATTTGTCGCGGAAGGTGTGTGCATCGACCTTCTGACCGGGCTTACCAACTTTTTTCTCAACGTTTAATTCGATGGGCAGTCCGTGACAGTCCCATCCCGGGATATAAGGTGCATCGTAGCCATCCATGGTTCGACTTTTAACAATAATATCCTTCAGTACCTTGTTAACGGCGTGACCGATATGAATATTACCATTCGCGTATGGAGGGCCGTCATGCAGGATGAATTTTTCCTGACCTGCGCGGGCTTCACGAATTTTCTGGTATAGATTTTTTTCCTGCCATTGTTTAAGCATTTCAGGTTCACGCTTGGCCAGGTTTCCGCGCATGGGGAAATCGGTTGCAGGAAGATTGAGTGTGTCTTTGTAGTCAGTCACGTTTCTGTTACTCGGTTTCAACTATGGGTTCGGCAAAAAAATCTCTTGCCTGTTTACTGTCTTTAATAATCTGTTCTTTCAGTTGCTCAAAAGAATCAAAACGTTTTTCATCGCGAATTTTTTTTCTGAACTCAACGCATACCTGTTGTCCATATAGATCGTTATCAAAATCAAACAGGTGGACCTCCAGTTGCAGGCTATGCCCGTCGACGGTCGGCCGTTTTCCAATATTGGCAACGCCATTGCAATGCAGTGAGTCGTCTCCCGTAAGGGTAACAGCATACACACCATTAACCGCAGTAGCGTGACGGTGCAGCTTGATGTTGGCTGTTGGAAAGCCAATCGTTCGACCACGTTTGTCGCCATGGGCGATGCGCCCGCAAATCTGGTAAGGGCGACCCAGCATACGTGCAGCCTGTTCTAGCTCATCATTCTGTAAAGCTTCGCGAATTGCCGTGCTGCTAACGCGTTGTTTATCCAGACAATGACTCGGTGAGTTGAAGACTTCGAAGCCATACTGCTTACCCGCCTGCTGGAGCATGGCAAAGTCACCCCTGCGCTGTTTACCGAAACGGAAGTCATCACCCACCAGCAGATATTTTACCCGTAGACGATCTACCAGGATTTCCCTGATAAAATCTTCCGCTGTTAAAGTCGCCAGATGGCGGTTAAATTTACAACAGATAAAGTAATCAATTCCCGCACTTTCAATAGCACACCACTTTTCACGCAACCGATACAGTCGTGCAGGCGCATCCTGGGGTGCAAAGTATTCATTGGGTAGTGGCTCGAAGCTCATGATGCAGCTAGCCAGCTCACGACTTTCGGCGGCCTGCCTGAGGTTGCCAAGAATTTCCATGTGGCCGAGATGGACGCCATCGAAATTCCCAATAGTCAGGGCGCAGCCCTGCTGCTGATCCGTCAGATTGTTCAAGCCCCTGATGAGTTGCATCACTAAAAAATCTTTCCAGCCAAAAAAGGGAGCAATTATACCTGATAAAGCCCGTGCTGTGGGGTTATGGCCTTGTGTCCGTATGTGGATTTCTTAGTTGACCGAATCGTAGTCCGCCAAGCAGCAGGCTAATGCCATAAATCAGCGCGCCTAGCACAACAAAGCCCAGCAGGTAGGGTATGCGGTCGAACAGCTCCCACTGGTACCAGGTGTCGAGAGATGGGCTAAGGTAGAGCAGGAAGGCGCTCATTAGCACATTGGCCAGAAGCACCTGCAGGCTAAGCTTCCACCAGCCAGCCGACGGCTGGTATATCTGTTCACGGCGCAGGCCGCGATAGAGCAGAAATGCATTCATATAGGCAGAAGCCGAGGTTGCCAGAGCCAGGCCGACATGAGGGCCTTCGAACTCGAAATAAACCAGTGGTACGACAAACAGAATATTGAGGAACATATTGGCAATCATGGCACGTATGGCAATGCGTACCGGCGTGCGGGTATCCTGGCGCGCATAGAAGCCGGGGGCCAGTATTTTGATGTAAATAAATGCAGGAAGTCCAAGAGCATAGGCCATCAGGCTAAGCGTCGACATTTCGCTATCATGTAGCGAGAATTCACCATAGCCAAACAGGGTAGTCAGTAGCGGACCAGCCATGATAAGCAGGCCCAGTGCGGCAGGTAGCGCAATGAGTGTGGTGAGCCTGAGTGCCCAGTCCAGCGTTTGTGAAAACTGTTCGACCGATTTCTGGGCATGTTGTTTCGACAGGCTAGGCAGTATTACCGTCGCCAGCGCAATGCCAAAGACGCCTAGTGGAAATTCCACCAGACGATCGGAGTAATAGAGCCAGGACACACTACCAGCGACCAGGAAGGACGCGATAATGGTGTCCAGTAGCAGGTTGATCTGTGCAACCGAAGAGCCCACGATCGCAGGTATCATGAGCCGTTGAATCTTGTTCACGCCCTCATGGTTGCGGTGAATACGAGGCAGCGGTAGTAGCTTTAGTTTCCACAGGAAGGGTAGCTGGAACAATAGCTGTAACAGGCCGGCAGCGGCTACACCCCAGGCCAGTGCCATCACGGGCTGTTCAAAGTAGTCTGCGCCCCAGATAGCGGCTGTGATCAGTGACAGGTTGAGCAGAACCGGGGTAAAGGCGGGTACCGCAAACTTGCCATAGCTATTGAGAATACCACCAGCGAATGCTGTGAGCGCGATAAAGAAGATGTAGGGAAACGTGACCCGTAGCAGATCGCTGGTTAACTCGAATCGGCTTTCATCTGTAAAACCCGGAGCAAATAGATAAACCAGTAAGGGTGCGGCAATCGAGCCAATAATGCTGAGTAGAAGTAGAAAACCGCCCAGTACGCCGGCAACATGGCTGACAAGGTCGCGCACGTCGTTTTCGCTTCGGGTTTCTCGGTATTCGGAAAATACGGGTACGAATGCCTGTGAAAAAGCACCTTCGGCAAACAGTCGGCGCATAAAATTGGGGATTTTGAATGCCACGAAAAATGCGTCGGTACCACCGCTGGCACCAAAGAAACTGGCAAAAATGATATCCCTGAGCAGCCCGAGGACACGGGATAATAGTGTCATCACGCCAACCACGGCGGTGGATTTAAGTAACATATCGCGCCCTGTGCCCGAACCTTTGAGATTTAATCATTGAGTTGCTGGACGATCTGCTCATAAACATAGGCAGTGATGACCAGCTTCTGTTCTTCTGTGAGTTCGGTGAATTGTACCCCGTATTTATTGAAGTCGTCGCTATCGTCATCCCTGTCTGCGGGTGTGGATACATTTCGTATAATGGCCTGGATGCGCAGGTATTTCTTGATGTTCGCGACATCGAGTTCGAGTGAAATTGTAACGACATCTTCGAGCTCGCCCAGCAACTGTTTAGACTGGAGTAGCGCGCCAGTTGCACTGGTATTAAGCATGGAAACAGAGAGTGGTTTGTTATCGCGAGAAGGTGCTGCCACGGAAACGACGAGTTCGGTTTCGACGCGGCGTGAGCCCCTTACAGTAATACGCTCGACGTTTTCCGGGTGATTCAGGTGGACGTGGGGGAATGGTGCCGAATAATACTTGAGAACCTTGGACTCAAAGCCATAAACATTATTGCCCTGCAGCATGCGTACAATAAACAGCTGGCCTTCCTTGAGGAAGGGGAACTTGCCATTGAGCATGGGAGCGCTGATAATCAGGCTGCGCCCCGGAGAATGGCCTACGACTTTAGCGGTAAGGCGCTCTCGACCATCGACTGGAACAAACTGGAGTTGTACCGGGTCACCAAGGTTGACGCGGAAATCTTTTTTATCGTCCATAGCCTACTTTTAGCTGGGTTATTATGCATAGTCTACTGTATATCAGATCATTTTCTACGTCTGGTCCGACATATGCATGTTAAAGAATAAAACGGTTGACAAAAGGCCTCTAAACTGGAAAAATCTGCGCCCCTGTAAATTGTTTTGATCTAGGAACGAACATTGGCTAATTCACCACAAGCAAAAAAACGCGCCCGTCAGGCAGTCAAGCGCCGTGCCCGCAATGCTGGTATGGCTTCCATGTACCGTACTTACGTAAAGAAAGTGGTATATGCCATCGAGGCTGGTGATAAGGCTGCTGCAGAGACTGCCTACAAAGCTGCTGTGCCTGTTATCGACAGCATGTGCAATAAGGGCCTGGTCCATGCAAACAAGGCTGCGCGTCATAAGAGTCGCCTGAATACGCGCATTCGCGCAATGGCATAAGCCATATTTCAGAGCGCTATTGCCTAAGGCATAAAATAATCGGCCCCGCTGCTAACAGCGGGGCCGATTTTTTGTGCCTGTGTACTTATTCGGGTGGGCTTTAGCGCCTCACACGAGTACCAGGTTGTCGCGATGGATCAGCTCGGGCTCATCAATATAGCCGAGGATTTCTTCAATATCAGATGAGCTGCGCCCGCAGATCTTGGCGGCTTCCAGCGCATTATAATTCACCAGGCCACGGGCAATTTCTTCGCCGCTATCACTGATACAGGACACCATTTCACCGCGGATAAAGTTTCCACTCACCGAGGTGACACCCACTGGCAGCAGGCTTTTACCCGATTCACGCAATACCCGACTGGCACCGGCGTCTAGCACCAGTTTGCCACTAACCTTGAGGTGTCCGGCAAGCCACTGCTTACGTGCGGCCATGGGTTCGGTATCCGGCAGTAACAGGGTTCCAGCCTCGCTCTCTTCGGCGATGGCTTTCAGGGCGTTTTCGTTTCTGCCACTGGTAATCAGGGTGGCGGTGCCCGAGCGGGAGGCACGCTGCGCAGCTGTGAGCTTGGTGCTCATGCCGCCACGGCCGAGTCGACCACCGCTGCTGCCCGCCATGCGGTGTAGTTTGGCGTCGTTGGCCTGGCCGATGCTGACCAGCTCGGCATCTGGGTTCTGGCGTGGATCGGCGGTGTACAGGCCCTGCTGGTCGGTGAGGATAATCAGTGCATCCGCTTCCACCAGGTTGGCCACCAGGGCGGCCAGGGTGTCGTTATCGCCAAAACGAATCTCATCCGTGGCCACGGTGTCGTTTTCATTGATGATGGGGATCACGCCAAGATCCAGCAGCGAGCGCAGGGTGCTGCGTGCGTTCAGGTAGCGGCGTCGATCTGATAGATCCTCATGGGTTAGCAGGATCTGAGCGCTTAGAATGCCATGCTGCTTGAAGCAGGATTCGTAGGTCTGTACCAGGCCCATCTGCCCTACGGCAGCGGCAGCCTGCAGCTCGTGCAGGGCGCTGGGGCGTTCGTGCCAGCCAAGGCGTACCATGCCCTCGGCCACGGCACCGGAGGAGACCAGCAGGATTTCCTTGCCTAGCTTGCGCAGGCTGGCGATCTGCTCGGTCCAGCTTCGTATGGCCTCCGTATCCAGTCCCTGGCCGTCATCGGTGACCAGGGAGCTGCCAATTTTAATTACCCAGCGACTGGATTTAGCCAGCTGTTGACGTGTTTTCACCTGCGCTCTGCTCTTCTTTCTGTTCTTCCAGATAGTTCATGATGTCATAAACCAGGGGCTGGGTGCCGCTATTCTGTGCGGCGGAAATACGGTAGCTTGGCCCTTCCCAGTTCATGCGCTCGATAATATCATCACATAGCTGGTTTGCCTCGTCTTCCGGTAGCAGGTCGGTTTTATTGAGTACCAGCCAGCGGGGTTCATCGAGCATTTCCGGATTGTATTTTTCCAGCTCGCGCAGGATGGTTTCGGCATTCTCAACCGGATCTGTCTGGTCGTATGGTGCGATGTCAACCACGTGAAGCAGGATACGGGTCCGGCTCAGGTGTTTGAGGAACTGGATGCCCAGGCCCGCGCCTTCCGCTGCGCCCTCGATCAACCCGGGAATATCTGCGATAACGAAGCTGCGCAGTTTGTCCACATCGACTACACCCAGGTTGGGGTGCAGGGTGGTGAACGGGTAGTTGGCTACTTTGGGCTGAGCATGGGATACCGCGCGAATCAGGGTGGATTTGCCGGCATTGGGCAGGCCTAGCAGGCCAACATCTGCAAGTACTTTAAGCTCCAGTCGCAGCTCACGGCGTTCGCCCGCTGAGCCCTCTGTGCACTGGCGCGGAGTACGGTTAGTCGAGCTTTTAAAGCGGGTGTTTCCGAGGCCGTGGAAGCCGCCCTGGGCGACCAGTAGTTTCTGGCCATGTTCGGTGACATCGCCAATCAGCTCTTCCGTGCTCTCATCGTAAACCAGTGTGCCATTCGGCACGGGAATAAACAGGTCTTCACCCTTCTTGCCCGTCATATTGCGGCCAGAGCCTTTCTGGCCCTGTTGGGCATGGTAGGTACGGATGGTGCGAAAGTCTGCCAGCGTGTTGAGATCGTGGCTGCCCACCAGGTAGACGCTGCCACCGTCACCACCATCGCCACCATCCGGGCCGCCGCGGGGAATGAATTTCTCGCGACGAAAGCTGACGATGCCATTGCCGCCGTCGCCGGCAATCACCTTGATTTTGGTTTCGTCTACAAAGCGCATTCTGATTTACCCCGACCGCGACAGGCGCGGTGATTAGGTGTCAACATATGAAGCTGGTAATGTACCAAGTCTGGGCAGTAGTGCCAGTGTCTTCAACAAAAAAAGCCTCGTCCGGGGACGAGGCTTTCTGGGTTCTCGCTAAAGCCGGAAGCTTTATGCAGCAACAACGCTCACAGTTTTGCGGTTTTTAGGACCTTTGGTCTCGAAAACCACTTTACCGTCTGCCTTGGCAAACAGCGTGTGATCACGGCCGATGCCGACGTTGGTGCCCGGGTGGAATTTAGTACCACGCTGGCGAACCAGGATGTTGCCCGCCAGTACAGACTGGCCACCGAACATCTTAACGCCAAGGCGTTTACTTTCCGACTCGCGACCGTTTCGTGTACTACCGGCAGCTTTCTTATGTGCCATTAGAGTATCCTCTTGCTATCCAGGTTGACTTAGCCGTTAATGCCAGTCACTTCAATCTCAGTATAGTACTGACGATGACCTGTACGTTTTTGATGATGCTTACGACGGCGGAACTTCATGATCTCAACTTTCTTGTGACGACCATGGGATTTAATTGTGGCGGTTACCTTGCCACCGTCTACTGTTGGGCTGCCAATTTTCAGCTTGTCGCCATCGGCGATCATCAGCACCTGGTCCAGCTCAACAGTGTCGCCTTCATTGCCATCCAGTTTTTCAACCTTCAGATACTGGCCTTCAGCGACTTTGTATTGTTTACCACCGGTTTTGACTACAGCGTACATACCGGACAACTCCCAATAAAATTACGGATAAAATATTCTGTTTTCAGAAAGGGCGGGAATTGTAGCGATTTAGCGGCCATGCCACAAGTAGAAATCGGGCGAATCGGCTCATTTTATCTGAGAAATCGTAAAAAAGTGCCCAAATGGCCCCCTGAAGGGGCATGTCCCTTGTGACTTTGGGGATGATACACCATAATTCGCACCTTCTAATATAGCGAAAGCCCCTCTCGATATGCAGATAGACACCATCAGAGCTCTGGTTGCCGACGATATGCAGGCGGTTGATCAGGTCATTCAGCAACGCCTCTCATCGGAAGTGGTACTGGTGAACCAGCTCAGCCATTACATCGTTAACTCTGGTGGTAAACGGCTCAGGCCGCTGCTGAGCCTGATGGCATCACGTGCCTATGGCTATGAGGGGCAGCATCACTTTACGCTGGCTGCAATCATCGAGTTTATCCATACCGCGACTCTGCTGCATGACGACGTCGTGGATGAATCCGAGTTACGCCGAGGTCGGGAAACCGCCAATGCGCTGTTTGGTAATGCGGCGAGCGTGCTGGTCGGGGATTTTCTCTATTCCCGTGCCTTCGAGATGATGGTGGATGTGGGCAGTATGAAGGTGATGCAGATTCTGGCAGAAACCACCAATGTGATTGCAGAGGGTGAGGTTATGCAGTTGATGAACTGTCATGATGCCGATACCACGGAACAACGCTATCTGGATGTGATTCATGCCAAGACCGCCAAGCTGTTTGAGGCGGCCACCCGCCTGGGTGCGGTGCTGTGCGATCGGCCGGAGGTTGAGGAAACTGCCATGGCGTCTTACGGTATGCATCTGGGTACGGCTTTTCAGCTGGTGGATGATGTACTGGATTACAGCTCCAGTAGCGAAGAAATGGGCAAGAATGTTGGTGACGATCTTGCGGAAGGCAAGCCAACCCTGCCACTGATCTATGCCATGCGCAATGGTACGGCCGAGCAGTCAGCCGTCGTGAGAAAAGCCATAGAGGAAGGTGGGCTGGATTATCTGGACGAGGTAATGGAGGCGATACGCCAGACCGGAGCGATCGAGTACACCGAGAAAACCGCACGGCAGGAAGCTGAGCTTGCAATACAGCAACTGGCGCATCTGCCTGAGTCTGACTATAAGCTGGCACTGACCAACCTGGCGCGTTACTCAGTTGATCGATCATTTTAAATATGTCAAATAAGCCGGTTGAATATCACAATGCGTGAGTCATTAATTCACCCTACGGCAATTGTTTCCCCCCTGGCCAAACTGGGCAGAGGTGTAAAGGTTGGTCCCTATGCCATTATTGAGGATCATGTCGAGATTGGAAATGATTGCACGATTGGTCCGCATGTTGTTATTCACAATTTTGTGCGCATGGGTGAAGCTAATCAGGTGCATGCACATGCCGTGCTGGGTGATCTTCCCAATGACATTAGTTTTGACCCGTCTGAGGAGACCTGGGTAGAGATTGGTGATCATAATGTGCTTCGAGAAAATTTCACGATTCATCGTTCAACGAAAGCCGATGAACCTACGCGTCTGGGTTCGCATGCCTACCTGATGGCTAACACGCAAATCTCCCATGATTGTCAGGTGGGAAACTATGCAACCTTCGCAACGGCCGCCATTATTGCCGGTCACGTACATCTCGGAGACAGGGTGACGCTGGGTGGTAACCTTGCGGTACATCAGTTTTGTCGCATTGGCTCTTATGCGATGTGTGCGGGTTTTATTGCAATACGAAAAGATGTATTGCCATTTACAATCGTCGGCGGAGAGCCTGTTAAACATTACCGGCTCAACTCTGTTGGTTTGCGTCGTAATGGCATTGTGGGTGAAGAATATAAACTGCTTGAGAAAGCGTATCGGGAAATACGGTCTGGCAATCGGGGCCTGGAAGGTTTCCCGGAGAATTCTCAGCTAAGTATTCTGAAGCAGTTTCTATCTGCACATTCTCGTCGTGGTCTGACAGGTTTTGTGAAAGGCAAGGCAAAACTCGATTTATAATCAGGCTCAAACCGGTTTAAAAACTCAGCGTTCTGTATCGGGAAATTTTTATATCGTTACTCCAGTAGTGGCTATCCAGCCCGGCTTTTTGCTTAAGGTGATTGAGAAAGTCTCTGGGCTGGGGTAGCTGATCCCATACCGAGGGCAGGAAAGTGCCTTTATGAAACCCGGATTCAAGTATGAGTCCATCCTTTCCCGGCTTTATCTGTGCGAGTAAGTCTGCCTCATCTGTAAATTTCATGGGCTCGGCAGGTGTGAGAATTGAGATATGTATATCCAGCTGACTGGCTTCGCTTTCAGTGACAGGTGAAAAGCGCGGGTCTTTGAATGCTGCGTCATAGGCATGTTGTGCAATGTCCTGCACAAGTGGTTGATAGGCATTCAGGCTGCCAATGCAGCCGCGTAGCTGATGATTAAGATTGAGTGTGACAAAGCTGGCTCCGTTTGTACATAAATGTGAGGGGTAATCCTCCAGCTTCACAGGTAATGGCTGCGCATGAGAAAGGCCGTGTGCAATTGAATCCATTGCCAGCTTATGCAGCAGTGATTTATCCGTGTCGCTGAGTTCAGTGAACGACATAGGCGCCATAGCCCACGACTCGATCCTTGTCGCCAGCAGTATCCCCGGAGTTGCGTAAGTCCAGCGTTTCAATACTGAGATGTTTTTGTCGTGCGAGTACGAGCAGGCCGTTGAGTGGATTGCGGCCGCAGGCATCATCATAGTGTATTTTTTCGGGTTGTAAGTGCTCGATATGATCCGAGGTGTTTCGGTCGAGCCTGATTGCCGTATGGTAGTTGTGATAATGACTCAGGTCCGAGCTCACAATGACAAGAACGCCGGGGCAGTCCCAGAATTGCTCGAGCAGGAGTGCAATCGACTCCGCATCACAGTTGCCGACAACCAGAGGTGTGAGTTCGAAATCAGAAAGTACCACCTGGAGAAAAGGCAGATGGACTTCCAGTGAGTGCTCCTGCTGATGTGCCTGAGGCAGTGGCTTGACAAAGTTGAACTGCTCAAGCGCATGGCATAGCTCGGTGTTGATTTTAATGGCACCAAGAGGGGTGGTAAAAAAATTGGAGGTTGGTGTGGCAATGCCGGAGAAAGCAATGCGGTGCGATGGCCCAAGTAGCACGACCTGTCGAATTTTACTGGCCGAATCCTGTAGGCAGCGATAAGCACTGGCTGCCACGGGGCCAGAATACATATACCCGGCATGTGGGGCAATAATGGCTTTGGGGGGAGTGCCTGTGGGTGCTTTTGCCTGCTGTAGATAGCTCTCGACATCGGCGCGTAGTGTTGCTGCGTCATCCGGATAGAACAGTCCGGCAACGGCCGGTGAGCGAATATGAGAATCGTCTCCAGACATAGTTTATCTCCTGATAACACGTACCTGTGTTGCGTACTATAGTTATAACATAAGGTACCGGGTTTTACCCGAGGAGTGCGATGGAATGGATACGGGCCTGGACAGACATACCGTGAAAACCGCCTACTGGCATTTGCTGGATGATGGTCGTGTTCAGTGCGATCTCTGTCCCCGTTTCTGTAAGATGAAGGAAGGCCAGCGCGGCCTGTGCTTCGTCAGGCAGAATCAGGGTGGTGAGGTGGTGATGACGTCCTATGGCCGCTCTAGTGGCTTCTGCATTGATCCGATCGAGAAAAAACCGCTCAATCACTTTCTTCCAGGTACGCCGGTGTTCTCATTTGGTACGGCAGGCTGTAACCTGGCCTGCAAGTTCTGCCAGAACTGGGACATGAGCAAATCACGGGAAATGGACACATTGGCATCTCAGGCCAGCCCGCAAACCATTGCCAGTGAAGCGGCGAATCATGGCTGTCGCAGTGTTGCATACACCTACAATGATCCGGTGATTTTCCATGAATATGCAAAAGACGTGGCGTTGGCATGTCATGAACGTGGAATTAAGTCCGTCGCAGTAACCGCGGGGTATATCTGTGACAAACCCAGGGAAGAGTTTTTTTCTTTTATTGACGCAGCAAATGTCGATCTGAAAGCGTTTACCGAGGACTTCTATTTCAAGCTGACGGGCGGTCACCTGCAGACGGTGCTGGATACACTGGTCTATCTGAAGCACAGTACCGATGTGTGGTTTGAGATAACCACCCTGCTTATCCCGGGGAAAAATGATTCAGACGACGAACTGCATCAGATGTGTGAATGGATCATGGAAAAACTTGGACCGGATGTACCATTGCATTTCACGGCATTTCATCCCGACTGGAAAATGCGGGATATACCGGCAACACCAGCGTCAACCCTGACTCGGGCACGGCAGATTGGGATTGATGCGGGGCTACACTATGTTTATACGGGCAATGTGCATGATAGCGCCGGCAGTAGCAGTTACTGCCATCAGTGTGGCCATCTGCTAATTGAGAGAGACTGGTATGTGCTGGGCCGCTGGGGTCTGGATGCCAGCGGCTGTTGTGAATCCTGTGGAACCCCTATGGCAGGGGTGTTTGAAGCGCAGCCAGGCAACTGGGGAGCGAAGCGACAAGCGCTTTTTATCAATGATAATTCAGCGTAAATAGGTTATTCTTAACATTACCCAGAGAAATAGATAACAACGGCCCGAAGTTCGCATCGATGGCGTATGTCGTTACCGAACTTCGGGTCGTAGTGTGTCCGTAATAGACAAAGAGGCCAGTTTGAGTAAAGGTACCCTGTATATTATCTCTGCCCCTTCAGGAGCAGGTAAAACCAGTCTGGTGAAAGAGCTTCTGAAGCTGGAGCCAAAGGTGACTGTATCGGTGTCACATACGACCCGTGAGAAGCGTCCTGGGGAGCAGGATGGTGTCGATTACTTTTTTATCGACCAGCAGAGCTTTCTCGATATGGCAGGTAGCAGTGCTTTTCTTGAGTACGCCCAGGTGTTTGATAATTATTACGGCACGTCGCAACAGCATGTTGAGCAGCAGTTACTAAAAGGCTATGACGTGATACTGGAAATCGACTGGCAGGGTGCACGACAGATACGCAAGCTGTTCCCGGACTCTCAGTCGATATTTATCCTGCCGCCATCTCTGGAAGCGCTGCGAGAAAGACTGACCAGTCGAGGGCAGGATGAAGATGCAGTCATAAAGAGGCGTATGCGTGATGCGGTAAATGAAATGTCGCATTATGCTGAATTTGATTATCTGGTAGTGAATGATGACTTCCAGGTGGCGCTGAATGAATTGCGCTGCATCTTTGTAGCAAATCGTTTAAGACAGTTGCAGCAGGAGCGTAATCTTGAGCAGCGACTGATTGAATTACTGAAATAATATTATTGTTTATATGAGGAAAAAATATGGCACGTTTAACCGTTGAAGATTGTTTGCCAAATGTAGATAACCGTTTTCATCTTGTGCTGGTGGCATCAAAGCGTGCTCGCCAGATTGCTATGGGTTCAGAGCCCCTGGTGAGTCTCGATAATGACAAGCCTACTGTACTGGCATTGCGTGAAATTTCAGAAGGCCTGGTTGGCCCGGAAATTCTTGACGAAAAAAATGAAGAACTGAACATGCTGCCGTCAGCAATTTCTGAAGAAGAAATAAGCCGGGAAATTTAAGGCTTTTCTATGCAGGTAGTATGTCTATGGCGATAAGTCCTGAACAGACCCCAATTGAAGTCAAGGATTTATATGGTGACCCATCACGTTTCCTGATCTCTGATCTGTGTCGTATCGTCGAAGACTATATGAACGAAGAGCAGGTTAAGGACGTTTATCAGGCCTACCTGTTTGGTGCGCAGGCACATGAAGGGCAATACCGAAAAACCGGTGAGCCCTATATTTATCACCCGATATCTGTGGCGCGAATTCTTGCAGAGATGCATATGGATTCAAAAAGCATCTGCGCAGCCATATTGCATGATGTCATAGAAGATACACCAGCCACAAAAGATGAAGTGGCTGAAAAATTCGGGGAAGATGTTGCTGAGCTTGTTGATGGTGTTAGTAAGCTAACCGAGTTCAAGTTTAAGAACAAGAAAGAACAGCAGGCGATCAATATTCAGAAAGTATTGATGGCAATGGCGCGAGACATTCGCGTGATACTGATTAAGCTTGCTGACCGCTTACACAATATGAGAACCCTGGGTGTAATGCGCCCCGAAAAGCGGCGTCGTATTGCTCGAGAAACACTCGATATTTATGTGCCGCTGGCACGTCGACTGGGCATTAATACGCTGAGACTCGAGCTTGAGGATCTGGGTTTTCGTGCAATGCATCCCATGCGTTATCGCATTCTTGAGCATGCGATGCTGAAAGAGGCGGGTCATCGTAAGGAAGTTATCCAGAAAATCAATAATGCGTTGAGTGCGCGGCTGGATGAACTCGGCATAGAAGCAAAAATCAACGCGCGTAAAAAACACCC
>JBFHWF010000006.1:0-61796 GCA_041589175.1 Gammaproteobacteria bacterium | reverse complement strand
TGAACCAGATGCTAAATACGTCATTATGCCGATGCGCCTGTAGCATCTCAGAACCTGTTATTATCAGATATGGGCCTCAAAAGCCTTCATATTCAGCATTTTAGAAATATCAGTTCTGCACAACTCAAGTTTGATGCAGAATTGATTCTGATTACTGGTGATAACGCTGCGGGTAAAACCAGTCTTCTTGAAACCATTTTCTATCTTAGCTATGGACGATCATTTCGTAGTCACCAGCTTAAACATTTGATCGAGTACAATCAGCCTGAGTTTATGCTGGTTGCTCAAACTGACCAGGATACTCGTATAGGTATTCAGCGTTCCAAGGACGAGCAGCAAATCAGAGTCAATCAGCAAAGTGTCCATCGTATCGCTGAATTATCGACGCTGCTGCCTGTGCTTGCCCTGCACCCAGATAGTCACCTGTTGATTAGTTCAGGACCTGAACACCGGCGACAATATATGGATTGGTCAGTGTTCCACGTGGAACATCACTTTATTCAACACTGGAAACTCTATAAGTCGGCCCTTGCTCAACGAAATGCCGCCTTAAGGTCTCATCAAGGTGAAAAGCTTTGTCGCTTATGGGATAAGCAACTTGTTTCAGCGGCTGCACAGATTGAAGTCCTCAGATTGCAAACACTCGAGGATTTACAATCGTTACTCGCAGAACTGACAGATGAGTTTTTCCCTGAACACAGAATTGATCTTACATACCGCCGTGGCTGGTCTGCAGAGCAGGATTATGCCGAGTGCCTGGGGGAGCAGTTCTTATCAGACTATGATAAAGGTTTTACTCAATCAGGGCCCCATCGCGCCGATATAAGGATCACCTTTGATGGGAAACCTGCACACATCGGAATGTCACGAGGACAGCAGAAAGTGCTTGTCTGCTTAATGAAGATTGCCCAACTCATCCTGTACACCCAGAAGACCCAGCAGAAGTGTATCCTACTGTTTGACGACCTGCCTGCCGAACTCGACACAGAGCACCAGAATCACTTGCTATCGCGTTTACGACGTCTGGATATCCAGCTCTTTGTGACGGCGATAGATGCTTCTCAGATTGATATTAGTGACTGGCAGGGAGTGAAAGTGTTCCACGTGGAACATGGTCAGGTGAATGCTGTCGAGCTGGCAGAAATCAGTTAAAAAAAGCGCTAGAAAAAGCATTCAGCAGAGTGATTTAGGGTATAATAAATCGTTCATTTTTCAGGGGATTTCTATGAGCGAAGCTGCGACTTACGACTCATCCAGTATCAAAGTTTTAAAGGGCCTTGAGGCGGTTAGAAAGCGCCCTGGTATGTATATCGGGGATACCGATGATGGTACCGGTCTTCACCACATGGTTTTTGAGGTGGTGGATAACTCAATCGATGAAGCACTTGCAGGTCATTGCTCTGAAATCAACGTAATTATCCATAATGACCAGTCAATATCGGTAACTGATAACGGTCGTGGTATCCCGGTAGATATCCATGAAGACGAAGGCGTTTCAGCCGCTGAAGTCATCATGACGGTATTACATGCGGGTGGTAAGTTCGACGACAACTCGTACAAGGTTTCCGGTGGTCTACACGGTGTGGGTGTATCTGTCGTGAATGCACTTTCCGACAAGCTAAAGCTAACAATCCACCGTGATGGAAAAATTCATCAGCAGGAGTATCACCTGGGTGAACCCCAGTCGCCTATGGAAGTGACTGGTGAAACAAAAACAACAGGTACCGAGCTGCGTTTCTGGGCTTCTGGGGCTACTTTCACCAATATCGAGTATCACTACGATATCCTGGCTAAACGCCTGCGTGAGCTATCTTTCCTGAATTCAGGTGTACGTATTGTTCTTACCGACAAACGTACGGATAAGCAGGATGTGTTCGAATACGAAGGTGGTATAAGCTCATTTGTCGAGCACCTGAACAAAAATAAGACCCCACTGCATGACAGCGTGCTGCACTTTCAGGCTGAGAAAGACGGTATTGGTGTGGAAATCTCTATGCAATGGAATGACTCCTACCAGGAGAATATCTTCTGCTTTACCAATAATATCCCGCAACGCGACGGTGGTACCCATCTAGCGGGCTTCCGGGCTGCCCTCACCCGCTCACTGAATCAGTATATGGAAAAGGAAGGGGTCGCTAAAAAGCATAAGGTAAATACCACAGGGGATGATGCTCGAGAAGGTTTGACAGCTGTGCTTTCGGTAAAAGTACCAGATCCTAAGTTTTCATCTCAGACCAAAGACAAACTGGTTTCATCGGAAGTGAAATCCGCTGTTGAATCGGCAATGAGTGAAAAGTTTCAGGAGTTTCTGGTTGAGAAACCAGGTGATGCTCGAGCGATAACGGCAAAAATTGTAGAAGCGGCTCGCGCACGAGAAGCTGCCCGTAAAGCGCGCGAAATGACACGGCGCAAGGGTGCACTGGATATAGCCGGTTTACCAGGAAAACTGGCGGACTGTCAGGAAAAAGACCCTGCATTATCAGAACTCTACCTGGTGGAGGGTGACTCTGCAGGTGGTTCAGCCAAGCAGGGTCGAGATCGTCGTACACAGGCGATTCTGCCACTAAAAGGCAAAATACTGAATGTTGAAAAGGCTCGCTTTGACAAGATGCTGGGTTCCGCAGAAGTTGGAACATTAATTACTGCACTTGGCTGCGGTATCGGTAAAGATGACTATAACCCGGATAAGATGCGTTATCACCGGGTGATTATCATGACGGATGCAGATGTCGATGGCTCCCACATCCGTACCCTGCTATTGACGTTTTTCTATCGTCAGGTGCCTGAATTAATCGAGAGAGGCTATATCTATATTGCCCAGCCACCTCTCTACAAGGTAAAAAAAGGCAAACAGGAACGCTATGTAAAAGATGATGGTGAACTGGATAGCTACCTGTTGACCCTGGCGCTTTCAAATGCACAGCTCTATGTACAGAAAGATACGCCACCGATTTCTGATTCTGCACTGGAAGAGCTGGTTAAGTCTTACCTGTCTGTACAGACAGTGATTCGACGCCTTTCTCGTCGTTATGAGGTTTCAATACTACAGCAGTTACCTCGGCTGGCTGGTATGACGCAGGAAGATCTCAAAGACTCGGAAAAAGTTAATGATTATTTAGATAAACTATTGATTTTATTGAATAAATCAAAGCCATCAGGGGTTGAGTATAGCGTCAGTACAGAGCAGGAAGAATCGATGGATTACCCACAGCTGGTGGTGAATAAAATCGTCCATGGGCTGGATCACCTGACAGTATTCACCTCGGAATTTTTTGATAGCCCAGAGTATGAGCTTATGGTTGACCTGCATAACCGCCTGGAAGGGCTGTTTGCTGAAGGTGCCTACATTCAGCGTGGAGAGAAAACCCACTCAGTTTCCGATATTGCTGATGTCAAACAGTGGCTCTTTGATGAAGCTCGAAAAGGACTATCTATTCAGCGTTATAAGGGTCTGGGTGAAATGAATCCAGATCAGCTCTGGGAAACCACCATGAATCCGGAGACACGGCGTATGTTACAGGTACGAATAGAAGATGCTATTGCGGCCGATGAAGTCTTTACAACTCTGATGGGTGATCAGGTCGAACCACGCAGGGAGTTTATCGAAGATAATGCACTCTCTGCGATGAATATCGATACCTGATCACCAGCTTTGATGATTAGTGATACGTCAGGTTCTCCTGACTATCACTCTGAGATTGCAGTGACTCTCGTGATTGAATCATCACCAGACGAAGAGCATCCAGGTAGGGAACCACACCATTATCCCGCATAATCTGTCGCCCTACCCGACTATGTGCAAACTTGATGAAATCCTTCAGACGTTCGATTCGAGGACTTGCTGGGTCATAGGTAATGTATAAAGGTCGATACAGTACATAGTTACCGCTTTTAATAGTCGCATAATCCGGCTCTTTATCATTAAGTCGCATGATCTTTACATCTCTCAGGCGAGCACTACTGACACCTGTAATGGCAATAGAACCAGTATCAGTTTCAATGGCTTTTTCCAGGGGACCACTGGATTTGAATATTTTAGCGCTATGAAACTCTTTGGTAATGTCTGAGAAAATAAGCGTACGAATGGAGTAACCCACTCCAGAAATATTACCAGCACGGGTATACAGTAGAATAGGCATGTCATCACCACCCACCTGCTTCCAGTTAGTAATTTTACCAGAGTAGATATCACGGACCTGATCGAGTGTCAGGTTGCTAACCGGATTTGATGGATGTGTAATGATCGCCAGGGCATCCCACGCGACAGGTTCGAATCCTGCTTTGCGCTCTTCCTCACTGGCAGGCAGATGAAAACGGCATGAGCCGCCAAGATCAGCCTTACCACTGGCCACATCGCGTATACCGCGAGTAGCACCACCACCTTGAATATTGAACTCTACATTTTTAGCTGAAGAATAGGCTTTTGCCAGGTTAGTAAGGTAGGATTTTTTACTGATACCACAACCAACCCAGTTAAGGGGGGCTTCATTTGCCTGTGCAATAGGCTGAAGTAGAAATAGTCCAAGCGTGAGAATTAATATTCTATACAATGTGAGTTCCCTCATAAAAATTAAGGTTTAACCAAACCACACTGTATAAAACATGCTTCCTGCAACAAATAAACAATATTTTATACAGCATTAGTATGGAACTAACTATTGTATCATATTGTTTTTTATACGATTGTTAGTAATTAACAAGTTACAGCGGCAATATTTTTGAATAATTATAAATTGCAACGAAATAAAATATATAGGAAATACTCCCAGGGATCAATGTATAAGACTTTATATTACTAATGAATGGTAGGCCAGATCAGACGGGAGGTTGCCATAGATCATCTGAAAAAGCTGCATCAAGAGGGGTATCTGCAAGATGATTGGTATAGTTACTCAGGGTTTTCAGAGAAATACCAACAATAATATCCAGAATAGATTGCTGGCTATAACCTGCTGCCAGAAACTTCTCGAGAATATCATCAGCTGCCCAGCCACGATTAGTAAGCAGATGGTGGGTGAATTGTCGCAAGGTATCCAGTTTATCATCAGAGATAGGTTGATCCTGACGAATAGATTCGAGCACATTATCGGGTACGGAGTTCATTCTGGATATCGTTGTATGAGCTGAAACACAGTAATGACACTGGTGGAAACGACTGACAGTTAAAAGAACCACCTGTTGCTCCACTACAGACAGAGAAGAGCTGGAAAAAATTTCAGATAATGACAGATAAGCCTTAGTCATGGCAGGAGATGTCGACATCACAGCTAGAAGATTAGGTAAAAAACCAAAAGCTTCCTGGGTTTTAAGAAGCATATCTCTGCTAGATTCTGGTGCAGTATCAATTGTATGAAGAGGTAAATGTTTCATTTGAAGTACCCTGAATGAGGTTGTTTTGAATAATAATAGCTATAATTGAACGAACATTCAAATAAGTGGATTTTAATGGAGACGATATGACAAGAAGTTGTGCCTATGAAGTGCCTGACGTTCTGGATCGAGCAACAGAAGTATTCTGGAAACAGGGTTATGCGGCAACAACGATGAGTGAGTTGTGCGATATAACAGGATTACAACCTGGAAGCCTGTATGCTGGATTTGGAAATAAGCAGGCGATATTCAGGCAGGTGATAGAGCACTACAGTGAAAAAATACTGAGAGAGATAAATACCCGAGGTGTTATCAGGGTAAGCGAAGAAAAGACACTAGATAGTGTAATAAAGTTTATAATTGAGCTGATGTACGAGTCAGGAGCAAGAAGCTGTTTACTAATTAAAACACTACTTGAGAAGCCTGTAGGTTCAGAACAGCAATTGATACTAAGTAAGTTGAATTTAATTGAACAGAGTATCGGCAGTTTGCTTGAACAGGCGGAAGAGATTCAAAACATCAATGAAAGGGATCTGTCATCAGTTATGTGCACTATATATGGAATACATATCTATATAGAGCGTGGCTACAGTAAAGAGAGAACAATCAAGATTGCAGTTGATACTTTGAGACAACTGTTAAACAGGTAAACAGATAAATGAAAGAAGCATTAATGGACATAAGTGGTCTACCACGTTTTTCAGAAATCGATATAAATGATATCGAGGCTGTAATAAGAGAAGTTATAGAAAACAATAAAAAAGAACTCGACGATTTTCTAAGAGAAAACAACTCTCCAGAATGTATGGAATTAATTAGATTACTGGAAAGAATAGATAACAGATTGTCGAGGATATGGTCGCCTGTTAGCCACCTCAATTCAGTGAAAAACTCAGAAGAGCTGAGAAAAGCCCATGATGCATGTATACCCTTATTAAGTGAGTACTCAACAGAACTGGCACAAAATGAAAAGCTATGTAAAGCATATCATGAACTAAAAGATAAAAATGAATATAAAGATCTGGATAAACAATATAAAAAAGTAATAGAAAATGCGTTACTTCAGTTTAGATTAAATGGAATTGATCTAAATGCAGAAAAGAAAAAAATATTCAAAAATCTGAAACAGGAATTATCAAGCCTCAAGTCGAAGTTTGAACAGAATGTCCTTGATGCAACGCAGGCCTATAGAATTCATATAGAACAGAAAAGTGAATTGAAAGGACTACCAGGATTTGTACTGGAGATGGCAAGTCAGGCTGCAAAGGATGAAGAACTTGATGGCTGGTTATTTACACTAGATGCACCATCGTTTATTTCAGTAATGACATATTCAGATATAAGAAAATTCAGGGAGGAGATGTATACCGCCTATACAACAAGAGCATCGGAAGTTGGTCCAAATGCAGGTGAATTTGATAACTCAAAAATAATGGAAGATATCCTGCAGCGAAGAAAAGAAATGGCAGAATTAATCGGCTTTGATAATTATGCTGAAATGTCGATTGCAAACAAAATGGTTGAGAAGACAGACGATGTTATAAAGTTCATAGAAGAATTGGTAACAAAATCGAAACCACAGGCAGAAAGAGAATTTGATGCACTAAAACATTTCGCGAATAAGCAATGCGGGATAAAGAAAATCGAAGCCTGGGATATTATGTATGTTTCAGAAAAATTAAAACAGAAAGAATATGGCATAAGCCAGGAAGAACTAAAACCCTATTTCCCAGCAGATAAGGTAATCAGTGGATTATTTAATATAGTTAAACAGTTATTTTCACTTGATATAACTGAAAAGGAAGGCGTAGACACCTGGCATGATGATGTAAAGTTTTTTGAAATCAGGGATGAAACTCAGGAGTTAAGAGGTCAGTTTTACCTTGATTTGTATGCACGAGCAAACAAGCGTGGTGGCGCATGGATGGATGAATGTACAGGTAGGATGAAATGTGATGGAGAAATACAAGTTCCTATAGCTTATTTGACCTGTAATCTAACACCACCAGTAAATGGTAAGCCTGGTCTATTAACACATGATGAAGTTACGACATTATTTCATGAATTTGGTCATGGCTTACAGCATATGTTAACCAGAATCGATGCATTATTTGTATCGGGTATTAGTGGTGTTGAATGGGATGCTGTTGAACTCCCAAGTCAGTTTATGGAGAACTGGTGCTGGGAAAAAGAAGGTCTTGATCATATCGCCAGTCATCATGAAACCGGTGAAAAACTACCTGAAGCTCTTTATAAGAAGTTGATTAAAGCGAAAAATTTTCAATCAGCCATGATGATGGTGAGGCAACTTGAATTCGCACTGTTTGATTTCAGGCTGCACATGGAATACGGAAAAGAAAAATTTACAGGTATTCAAAATGTACTCGATGAGGTTAGAGAGAGAGTAGCAGTAGTAATACCACCAGAATTTAATCGCTTTCAACATGGGTTTTCTCATATATTTGCTGGCGGATATGCTGCCGGGTATTACAGTTATAAATGGGCAGAAGTACTGTCTGCAGATGCATTTTCCAGGTTTGAAAAGGAAGGTGTGTTTAATCCTGTTACCGGAGAAGAATTTAAGAAATGCATACTGGAAACAGGCGGATCACAACCCGCAATAGAATTATTTAAGTGTTTTATGAATAGAGAGCCAGAAATAGATGCTCTACTAAGACATAGTGGCTTAACAAGTAAATGAAAATAACATTTAAACACATCTATGTAATATTAATAGGCTTGATGCTCAATAGCGTAATATCATGTTCCTTACCCGTGACAAATATAACGTCGAATTTGCAGTTAGCGATAAAAAACAATAACGATATAGAAAAAGTATATATAGCATTACCGTCATATATATTATTGATGGAATCAATGATTATTCAGGATTCAGATGACGAGGAGTTATTGAAGGCTTACAGTCAGCTTTTATCTGCATATGGCTCACTGGAAGAAACAAGAATCCTCAGGAGTCAAGAACATGAAGACAGAATGATCATTAAAGAACGACTTATAATCAGAAGTCAATCTAGCTTGCAAGCAGCACAGGATGCCATCTGTATATGGGATGCAAAGTATTGCGATATTACTGATAAAAGCTATCAGCAGGTAGAATTCCTGATACAAGACGCAGATGAGTCAGATACAGAATATCTGACAGCATTAGCCCAGGCATGGGCAACATGGATTCGTCTAAATACTGAGAATTGGGCAGAGATAGCAAAAATAGCACAGTTAAAACTATTACTTAACTTCTTACTGACAAGTGAAAATATAAATAACCAGATAGTGGCAAATATATATTTAGGAGTGTTGAACAGCCTTATACCAGAGAGTATGGGTGGGACACCTGAAAAAGGAAAGCAATACTTTGAGAACGCATTGAGCTTAACTGAAGGTAAAAGTGCGATGGTTAATGTATTGTACGCAGAATATTACGCACGACTTGTGTATGACGAAATGCTACACGACAAACTCCTTAAACAGGCTATTGAAATGGAAAATGATCAGTCAGAATATAGATTAATGAATGTAATAGCTAAAGAAAAAGCTAAATGGCTAATGAAAACGAAAAGAGATTATTTTTGATGGGAATAATAAGAAGTATTTTTTTGACAAGCCTGTTACTGGTTACAGTTGTAACAACAGGTGAAGCAAAAACATTTAAAATATCAACTAGTGCACCGAATGGATCATACTGGATGAACCAGATGCGAGAAGGTGCTGAAGAAATAAAAAAATTAACAAATGGACGAGTAAAATTTAAATTTTATGCCGGTGGCGTGATGGGTTCTGAAACAGTGGCCCTTAAAAAAATAAAAATACGTCAGTTACATGGCGCCGCTGTTACGAATGGTGTTTTAGAAACATTCTTCCCGGACAGCCAGGTATATGGTTTACCGATGCTATTCAATGATTACGCCGAAGTTGATTATGTTAGATCATCATTTGATAAAGATATTATAGATGGCCTGGATAAAGCCGGCATGATCAGCTTCGGTTTGTCAGAAGGTGGGTTTATGTACGCAATGTCTAATAACAGGATAGAAAACATACCTGACTTACTTAATAAGAGGGTTTGGACACCAACTAATAATGAGCAGGCTGAAATGACATTGAAGTCGTTTGGTATCAATCCCGTTCCCCTGAATATAGCAGATGTGTTTACCGGCTTACAGACAAATATAATTGATACAATTGCAGCGTCGCCAATTGCAGCAATCGCATTACAATGGCATACGCAAATTAAATATTTAACAAAACTTCCTCTTGCATATGTATATGCAACAATGATTGTTAATAAAGAAGAGTTTTTGAAAATAAGTGAAGAAGATCAGAAAATCGTTAAAGACATAATGAGGAAAGTTTTTAATAAAATTGATAGAAAAAACAGGGAAGACAATGAAAATGCGCTAGAAGCATTAAGAACTACAGGCATTGAATTTATTGAAATTGATAGATCAAAAATAGAACAATGGATTGAGAGAGGACAGGAAGCGCGTGAAGAGATTATACGTCAAGGACAACTAACCAGTAAGAGTATACAGAAAGTAAGTCAATTACTTGAAGAGATACGTAATAGATAAAATATGCTGAAAAGAGCCAGGCGTATACTTAGCATACTGGAGCAATATCTGTTAATGGTATTGCTGTTATCAGTACTTGTATTATCTCTGGCACAGATAATACTGCGGAATATTTATGATGATGGCATTGTCTGGATGGATGCACTATTGCGGGCACATGTGCTTTGGCTGGCTTTGATTGGTGCAATGATGGCTGTGAAAGAAAACAGGCATATCGCAATTACATTTCTTAATAGCTATATGAACGAGTCTGTAAGAAGTACGGTAAGAATAATAAAACAAAGTGTATCTGCCATTATCTGTTTCACCGTTAGCTACTATAGCTTTAGTTATATGTTGCTGGAATATGAGTATGAAACCATAGCATTCTGGAAAATTCCTTTATGGTTAACGACGTCTATCATACCAATCACATTCCTGGTAATGGGGTTACGCTACATAACTCACATAAATGATATAGAAGAAGGTAGCAGCAGATGACACTTGCTGTTATTGCTCTTCTAGTTTTACTGGCAATTAGCGGCACACCACTATATATCGTGATTGCAGCAGCATCATTATATGGGTTTTATGTTGCAGATATAGATTTACAGGCAATAGCTATAGAAATATACAGAATTGCAGAAACGCCACTACTCATAGCATTACCCCTTTTTACATTAGCTGGCTATATACTTAGCGCTAGCCAGATCTCACACAGAATCATGAACATGATGCAAGCAATAGCAGGCTGGATGCCTGGAGGTGTTATTGTTATTGCATTTATCGTTAGCGCGATGTTTACAGCTTTTACTGGTGCATCAGGTGTAACAATCGTTGCACTAGGAGCGCTTTTATTTCCTGCATTAGTAAAGATGCGTTATAAGGAGGATTTTTGTTTAGGGATGGTAACAACGAGTGGGAGTCTGGGATTGTTAATTGTTCCATCTTTACCACTGATACTTTATGGAATTATTGCTCAGCAACTGGAATTAGAACAGACATTTACACTTAACGATTTATTTTTAGCGGGTATATTGCCATCTGTTCTAATGATTATGGCACTAGTCACATACTCGATATATTTGCACAGAGATATTGATGTTGTTAGGACTAGATTCAACGTGGCAAAGTTGCGTGAAGCAATATGGTCTCTTCGTTGGGAGTTACCTATGCCGCTATTGCTTGTCGCCGGTATCTACAGTGGATATTTTGTGATTTCAGAAGCGGCAGCATTGATAGCTATATACGTTATTGTTGTAGAGGTATTTATTCTTAAAGAAATATCACTTAAGAAACTTGTTGATGTTTCCAGGGATGCGATGCTGATGGTTTCGAGTATTGTAATAATACTTGCAGTATCAATGGCACTTACCAATGTTTTTGTAGATATTGAACTTGCAGATAGTCTGTTTGATATTTTGAGTCAATATATTAGCAATAAATATATATTTCTTATTCTACTGAATATATTTCTTTTATTTGTTGGCGCAATGATTGATATATATGCAGCACTAGTGATTATCGTACCGATGGTATTACCGATAGCAATGAAATTTGGTATCCATCCTGTTCATCTGGGAATAATTTTTCTTGCAAATATGCAGATTGGTTATATGACACCTCCAGTTGGAATTAATCTTTTTATATCTAGCTCAAGATTTAAACAGTCTATAGAGAATGTCTACAAGTCGTCACTCCCCTTTCTTCTGGTATTATTATTCTGTTTGATGTTGATCACATTTGTACCGGAAATATCGATGCTCTTTATCGATGATTTTAATTGAGTACGGGAATAATATCTGGCTTATGTTTTCTGAATTGCGGCATGCTCATGCCAACTGATGCATTAATATATGTTGGGTCAGCAACTGTATAGGTTGCGCCTTTATAGGAAACTTTGTCGCCTGCTATTTTGCTGTTTAATTTAACAGCAGTTGCAATATGTCCTGGGTAATCCAGCCCGATAACATCGATATTTATGAGATTCCTGACAAGCCAGGAAAACAAAACGGAACGATCTTCACAATCTGAATAAGGATAATGTAAGGTTTCCTCCGGGAAAAGGTAGTTTTCCAGACCAAATTGTTGCTCATCAGTTTGATATTGAAAAGCAGTTTGTACAAAGCGGAGTAAAAAATTGACAGACTCAATTTCCCCCATTCCCTCAATGGCTGACCCAAGCTGCTTCAGAACAGATGAAGATGTCTGTTCATTAAAACGGGAATTGAAATAAAGAGAGATATCAAGCTGCGGATATGTATTAAGAAAAGCAATCATCTGATCATCATAGCTGACTCGGATGTTATAGGGCTTCGACTGGAAAGAGAATCTGAGGTCTCTGGATTTAGGTGTTCTGCCAGTTAGTATGGTGTTGTGTATGCGCATGTCGAGTCGACGATTGGCACCTGGATATTGCCCGTCATAGGTAAATATCTTACCAGGCATAGTCGAAGTCGAATCAAAGCTGACAACATAATAACGCGTATTATCAAAATTGAAATAAGGTGTTGCAAACAGGCGCTGCCTGGATGGTAACAGTAAATATGTGCTTCTCTTATCGTAGGCAAAACGAGCCTGATAGCCCGATTTTACCAGTAAGAACCAGTTCAACAGATCCTGTTGTCTTGAGTCTGTATAAAGTTGTTTAGAAAAGCTATCTATGAGCAGTGCATAAGCCCAGTCATTCAATGACAGTTGATCTCGTTTCGATCTTAGCTGCTGTAACAGGCCTTCATAATCTGCACGACTGAAAGTATCCCATGTATGACTAATGTTGCCTTTGTTAACGGGAGATCGCAATGTAAAGGAAAAGCTCTGATCATAGTGAATAAGTAAACTATTACCAAAGAATGTTAATCGAACATTATTATACCCGGGTTTAATGGCTGGCTTTTTATCCGCAGGCTTAACTGGTAAGGGCTCTGCTAGAGGTGGTTGTGTGATGTGTGGTTCGGGTGTAGGTTGTAGCAGCGTTGAAGGTGGTGTAATGCTGTCAGGCTTCTTGCCAGGTATTGGGACAAGTTGTTGCTGAGGTATAGTGATAACTTTTGATGGCTTAGTGATGAGAGGTTTAGTCTCTGGAGTATCCGGTGCGACAGGGATATTAACAGGCTTCGGTGTTTTGTCTCGTATCAGTCCCTGAAAGGTTTGCATTTCTCGCCATTGAGTTTTGAGAAAGGCTGTAAATTCCTTATCGCGTTTATCACGGTACTCCTGAAATTCTGATTGCTCCTGATTTAGCCATTTCTGGAAGTCACTGGAATTTGCATAGCAGAACTGTGTTGTGAAAACACAGGCCATAGTTACTAATAAATTGGGTTTTATCATAAACTGACCTGTGTCGGCTCAAGTCGATAGACAGGTATCACATCCATGTGATGGTTTATTATGTGTTCGTCTTATTGGCTACTGCCCATTCTTGCAATTTCAGCAGCCAGTTCGTCCTGCCCTTTTTGTGCCTTGAATTGTTGCCATAAAGCCTGCTCATTTTTCATGCTGGTTTTAAGGGCTTTCTCGGTAGCCTGGCGTACGCTTGATTCATCCATTCCCAGTAATACATACAGGCTACCGCCGGGGCTTTTACGGGTTTTGTAAATTCTGCTCCCTATCAGGGTTTCATTGGTGATCTGTTTGGTTACCGACGTCAGTACCTTGTCTACGGTTTCAGACTCAGCTGCACCCGTGGTTTCAACATACTGTTTGATCATATTCTGAACCTGGACTTTCATATTCTGCGCGAGCGCGACTCTTGCGTTGGTAGCGGCCATGGTTTTCATGAAATCATGTCCGGCTCCAGATTTTTCTGCAGAACCGACAGCATAGAGAGACATACCTTCAACAGGCTCATCACATACCCAGCCTGGCGCTGGTGTACCAGGAGCATCCGGGAAGACACATGATGGGACTTCCTGCTTTGTGCCGCCACAGGCAGTCAGGAGTGAAATCATTGAAAGGCCCATAATCAGGGAATATGCCTTATTCATGGCGGTTCTCCATTTTGTGTTTGATTATCTCACGAATCTTATAAACATAGCCGATAAGATCTGATTTATCAATGATATGCAGCCACCTGTACAACAACCTGGCTCACATAAATGAAAGTTTATTAATGGCGGAACGAAGTGAGTGACTAAATTGCAGTAGCAGGTAGTTACTCAGTGGTAGAGGGTGCTATAACACACTGATTTCGCCCATTTTTCTTGGCATGGTACAGCGCCTGGTCAGCACGCTCGAAGACCTGATTAACACCATCGTCACTTTTGAACTGACTAATGCCACATGAAGCTGTAATTGTCACGGCATTACCATGGTAGTGAAAGCCACAGCCTTCTACATCCTGCCTGAGCTTGTCGAGCAGGATCAGGCTATCGTCCTCGGCAGTGCCAGGTAGTAACATGACAAACTCCTCACCTCCATAGCGTGCCAGAAAGTCGGTAGTGCGGATGCGTTTATCAAGTAACTGGGCAACAGTTCTAAGGACTTTATCGCCTGCTTTATGACCATAAGTATCATTAACCTTCTTGAAAAAGTCGATGTCCCAGACGGCCATGGTTAATTCATTGTTGAAACGCTTCCAGCGTGCAATTTCTTCATCAACTTTTTTCTCGAAGGCGAGCCGGTTTGGAATACCCGTCAGTGTATCGAACATGGCCTGTTTATTTTTTTCGACAACGATTTTCTTCAGCTTTATAGTTTCGCTTTCAAGAGCCTGCATGCGCTCCTGCATCTGACTAACCTGTTCCTGAGAAGTTGACTGACGTTCTCTCTCCTGATCGCGGTAGTGTTTAATATGGTGACCAATAGTGTCGAGTCGTTGTGTAACTTTCTGCTTTAAACTATCGATGTCATTTGACGCATTGATATCCTGGCGAATGTCAGCCACGCTATTATCGAAATTAAGATCAAAAGCATCGCCCTGTTCGATAGCGACCTGTAGCTGTTCAGATTCGTTCTGCAGAAAAACATCCATCGCTTTAAGACGGTCTGTAACCTGATGAAGGAAGGCTTCGAAATCCTGTTTTTCTCTTTGTAACAGACTCCGAATTCGATTAATCAGCCCTGCGATTTCGCGTAACAGCTCAGTCCAGTTGTCTGGATCCTGCTGTTCTTCAAGGCGCAGTTTCATTTCATCGACTTCAGACTGTATATCATCCGGCACGACTAGCTCTTCAAGCAGCTGAATCATGAGTTCGCTAGTTGGTGAGGTTATAACTGATGATGCGGGCTCAGATTGTATCGGGCTGGAAGGCGTAATCTTGACAGCTGTATCAGTGTGATCGATGTTATCTGGCTCTGATTGCGCTTTGCCTGTCTCGTTAGTTGTTGTTGGGTGTGTTTTTAATAATTCTGCCAGCTGATTATTGAGACGGTGCAATGCCTGTAGGTCACCTGCATCATGAATAGCAAGACGCAGGCTGGATAATTTCCCCGAAGGACTGGAAGAAGTATTGGCAGCATCGATAAGCTGCAACAGACACTGCCGGTAGGTATCGACCTCAATCTGGTGACTATCGCCTGTTCCAGTCGTATCGGTATCCGCATGACTGGCTTTATTAAAGAGTTTACCGAGTAGCCCACTGTTTTTTTCGCTATCGCTGTCATTATCAGATGGCATACTCGACTGAATGATACCTGTAATATCATCGATGATCGTATCCAGGTGTTCGTCAGTGGATTTTTCAATCTGCTTTTTAAGCTTATTCAGACTTTTATCAAGCGAATCCGGAAATTGTAAACTGTTGATGAGTTGTTGCAGAGCGGTAATGACCTGCCTTCCTGCACCGCTGCTACGCTCTTCGAGTTTGCTGATCGATTCTGATAATTCATCGACCAGTCGTTCCAGGCGCGTAATATTGAGCTGATTGCGTACTGACTGGCGTAACTGCTCCAGCTGCTGATCCAGCTTTTTGTTCTGCCCCTCTGCTGCCAGGCTGAGCCGGCTGATTGCTCGTTTTAGCAGGGTTTCAACTGAATCCCATTCCTGCTCCTTCTGTTCGAGCTGGTCAAGCTGGTCGTAATATTTCTGTTTCCACTGCTCAATGTCCTGACCATTTGCTGACATACACCTGCTTACCCCGGAAGATAGCCAATAAAAAAGGGAACCCGAACGGGCTCCCTTATGAATATAGTCTGTGAATCCGGGTGTCACAAGCAAGCCCCGGGCTATTTTATCAACGATATGTTATGGGCTTGCAATCAGCCGCCCCTCGGCAGAGGGGGCGGCTTGAGAAGAAGGTATTATTTGCTGGATTCGAGTTTAATCAGGTAGTCGGCAATATCGACCATCGCCTGATAACTACCGGCCTGCTCTGCGGAAATAATATATTTACCATTAACGGTAAGTGCTGGAACACCGTGTAAGTTATATTGTTGACCAATCTGCATCGCCTGTCTGGCACGCATATCGATAGCGAATGAGTCGAAGTTAGACAGGAAGCTGTCCTGATTTACACCACGTTCAGCGAGAAAATCAGCAACCGAATCCTTATCAAGAATTCGCTTACGTTTAACATGCATAGCATTGAAAATCGCATCATGATGCTTTTCGATTTCGCCCATGGAGTCCAGTGTATAGTAGGCCTTGGTATGTACCATCCAGCGAGGGTTCAGAGGTGCGGGCATACGTATGAACTGCACTTTTTCAGGCAGGGTCTGTTTCCACTTTTTCAGGGTAGGCTCAAAGCTGAAGCAGTGTGGGCAGCCATACCAGAAAAACTCAAGAACCTCGATCTTATCACCCGTCTGTGTGGGTACGGGCTTATCCAGCACGGTATAGTGTTTACCAGGCGTATAGTCTCTGGCCTGTAGGTTAAAACTTAACAGGCACAACATTGCCAGCACGGACAGTTTTCTGAACAGATTCATAGGGTTCCCCAGTGTTTTTTATATGACCCCTGCAGGGCTAGATAATTCAGTTTCTGGCTAGATTATATGAATCACCAGTGATTGAGACAAATAAAAAAGGCTGCCAGAGCAGCCTTTTTATGATGCTTTCTGCGAAACTCGCCAGATTACTGCATTTGAGCAAGATAGTTAGCGACCGCTTCGATTTCCGCGTCTGTCATCTTGGCAGCAACGTTCTGCATCATCCTGTTGCTATCGTTATTGCGGCTGCCATCACGGAACATCTGCAGCTGTTTGATAGTGTATGCGGCATGCTGGCCAGCCAGTGCAGGGAATTTGGCTGTTGGGTTACCTGTACCGTTAGGACCGTGGCAACCCATACAGGCTGGCAGGCCAGACGCCATGTTACCACCGCGGTATACGTCTTTGCCCAGTGCGAGTTTGCTGTCGTCTGCAGCTGCTGGAGTCGCCTTCTTGCTGGCAAAGAAAGCAGAAACATTGGCGACGTCTTCATCAGTTGCCAGCGTTGCTGCCATGCCAGTCATGGTGTCATCTTTACGAGCACCGCTCTTGTAATCGTTTAATTGCTTGGCAATGTATTGTGCGTGCTGACCTGCCAGCTTGGGGAACATTTCTACTACGCTGTTGCCATCAGGCATGTGGCAACCTGCACAGATAGCGCCAGCAGTGGCTTCACCAGCTGCCAGATCAGCCGCAGTCGCTGTAGCATTCAGGCCAAAAGCCAGACCAAAGATTGCCATCAGTGATTTGAAATTCATTGTTTGTCATCTCCAAACGATACTATTGCCAGGCTAGCTGGCCCTTGAAAGAGTGTTTGCCATGATCGAGCATAATTCGATCGAGGGCGAAAAGTGGCGCAAGTCTACACCAGATCGCCCCTTTCAGCAATTTTGAGGGGGGGTTTTGCAAGAAAATCATGTCGAATCATCGCCGTGTTGGGTCAAGATTGGTAATATCCGCCTGATTTAATCAAACCCTGTATATAACATAGGTTTATTGGTGATTATGATGAGTGCCAACCCATACCGTCAGGCGAGCTTTCTGACCAGCGCCAGCCGCACGTCCCAACTACCCGAGGATAGCCTGTCCGAAGTAGCTTTTGCCGGGCGCTCTAATGCTGGAAAATCCAGTGCGATCAATACCCTGTGTGAGCAGAAGGCCCTTGCCCGAACCAGTAAAACACCGGGTCGGACACAGCTGATCAATTTCTTTACAATCGATGATCAGGGTCGGAGCCTGGTGGACTTGCCGGGCTATGGCTATGCGAAGGTGCCAGAAAATATGCGTCGTGAGTGGCAGCAGTTGATGGAGTCTTACCTGAGTAAGCGGCCTCAGTTGAAAGGCCTGATCATCATTATGGATATTCGCCATCCACTCAAGGAATATGATTTGCAGATGTTGCAATGGTGTGACTATATGGGGACCCCCGTTCATATCCTGCTAACCAAGGCCGATAAGTTAAAGACAGGTGCTGCCAGTCAACAGGTGATGTACGTCAGGAAGGCGATTAAGGAGGCCGGCTATGTAGCAAGTGTGCAGCCGTTTTCGGCACTGAAAAAAACCGGCGTGAATGAACTTAAAAAAGTGCTTGATGACTGGTTTGAGTTTGGCACTCAGGATGAAAGTGCCTGACGGTACTTGCAGGTTGGTTGAGATTCACTTAGGGTTAGCGGCGATCATAAACAAAAAACCCCGGCCACTAGGGATGTGGTCGGGGGGAATATAGAGATCGGCTTGGGGAGGCCTCTCTCAAGATGCTCGCTCAGGGAGGCAAGCGAGCTTGCGCCGGGCTTTAGCGCAATTCAAAAAACTGTCATTGCTTGAATTTAAGTAAAGAACAATCCCCGCATAAGTCAAAGCAGAGTCGACGAGTGGCTAAGAAATAGGCAGTGATATTTCATAAACAGGCCGGGTGAAAACCCCATCATAGTTGATGCATGACTCAGCATAGCTAGCTATATACCTGTTATTGATCAGATTTTTATTTTTGTCGGTCGTCGTAGTGGGCAATCAGCAAAAAAATGACAGCTCGTCGGGTTGTTTCATGCTAGTGTGCCTCATCCCAGTTTTTACCATCACCCATATCAACCAGTAATGGCACACTGAGTTCTGCCGCTGATTCCATTTCTGTTTTAAGCAGTTTACGCAGTGCACCCAGGTCATCATTGGCAACTTCAAACACCAGCTCATCATGTACCTGCATAACCATGAGTGCATCGAGTGATGCAGACTGAAGGGTGTGATAGACGCGGATCATTGCGCGCTTGATAATATCAGCTGCCGTTCCCTGCATGGGGGCATTGATTGCGGTACGCTCGGCATACTGTCGGCGTTGACCATTGCGGGAATTGATTTCCGGTAGATACAGGCGACGACCAAACAGGGTTTCCACATAGCCATCATTATGAGCCTGTTCACGTGTGCGCTCCATGTAATCGAGTACGCCGGGATAGCGCTCGAAATACAGATCAATATAATCCTGTGCCTGGTATCGAGTGACACCGAGTTGCTTGGCAAGACCAAATGCGGACATGCCATAGATCAGGCCAAAGTTGATTGCCTTGGCGGCACGCCGCTGCTCTGCTTCAACATCATCGAGTGCGACCTCGAATACTTCGGCTGCGGTTGCACGATGAATGTCACGTCCTTCACGGAATGCATCAAGCAGGCCTTTATCACCGGAAAGGTGTGCCATGATTCTAAGTTCAATTTGAGAATAATCTGCAGCAAGTATGCTTCTACCCTCTCCTGCAATAAATGCCTGACGAATACGGCGCCCTTCCTGTGAACGAATGGGTATGTTCTGCAAGTTGGGATCACTGGATGACATGCGACCGGTTGCTGCACCGGTTTGATGATAGCTGGTATGGACGCGCCCGGTGTCAGGATTAATCTGCCCGGGAAGTTTATCGGTATAGGTAGACTTGAGTTTACTCAGGCCGCGATGCTCAAGAATAATGCGTGGAAGTTCGTAGTCTTCTGCCAGTTCCTGTAATACATCTTCCGCGGTGGATGGTTGCCCCTTAGGGGTTTTGCGTATTACAGGTAATTCGAGTTTATCGAAAAAAATAGCCTGAATCTGTTTTGGAGAACCCAGATTAAATTCTTCGCCGGCAATGGTAAAGGCTTCAGTTTCGAGTTCGCCAAGACGTTCAGTAATCTGCTGACTCTGTTGTGCAAGCATGTCAGCATCAACTTTAACGCCATTACGTTCAATGTGCTGTATGACGGGCATCAGAGGTAATTCGATATCCTGATAAACGTTTTTCAGGCTGGGAATTTTATCCAGCTCATCAATCAGGTGATGGTATAGTCGCAAACTGATATCCGCATCTTCCGCTGCATAAGGACCCGCCTCTTGCAGTGCTACCTGGTTAAAGCTCAGCTGCTTTGCACCTTTACCTGCAATATCTTCGTAGTGAATTGTATCAACGCCAAGATAGCGTGAAGCCAGGCTATCCATATCATGGCGGCCAGTCGAATCGAGTACATAAGATGCGAGCAGGGTATCGCCCAGAATATTCTTCATGTAAATACCGTGATTCTGCAATACATGAATATCATATTTCAGATTCTGACCCACGATGACCTGCCTGGAGTTTTCAAGTATGGGCTTTAACGAATCGAGAACGAAGTCTTTATCGAGCTGTTGTGGCGCATCTTCGTAGTCGTGGGCAAAAGGAACATAAGCCGCCTCACCTGGTTTGACAGAAAATGAAACACCCACGACACGTGCCTGCATATAATTAAGACTGGTCGTTTCCGTGTCGAAGGCAAAACAGGTCGCGGATTTAAGTTTTTTAAGCCAGGCATTAAAACTTTTTTTATCTAGTATGATTTGATATTCGGTTTCTATGGATAGAGATTGATCAGCATTCGCTGTATCACCGCTATCCAGTTCGGCAAGAAAATTCTTGAGTTCAAATTCACGGTAAAGATTAAGTAGTGTTTCTGTATCGGCGGACTTGCGTTGAAGTTGATCAATTTCGATACCAAGATCAAGATCGCAGGCGATTGTCGCAAGTTTATAGGAAAGTGGTAACTGCTCCAGGCTATCTCTCAGGTATTCACCCACCTTGCCTTTAAACTCATCGGCATGATGGATAATATTTTCGACGGACTCGTACTGTGTTAACCATTTGACTGCGGTTTTTGGGCCAACTTTTGGTACGCCGGGTATATTGTCTGCAGTGTCGCCAATCAGCGCCAGGTAATCGATAATCTGTTCAGCGGGTATACCAAATTTGTCTTTTACCGACTCAGGTGTGCTCAGAGTATTGTTCATGGTATTGATGAGTGTTATGTCATCGGTTACCAGTTGGGCGAGGTCTTTATCGCCGGTTGAAATGAGGACTTTGTAACCCTGCTCAGCCGCGCGCTTTGCCAAGGTGCCAATGACATCATCAGCCTCGACGCCGGGTTCGACAATGCGCATGTAACCCAGTGCATCGACCAGCTGATGAATGGGTTCTATCTGTGAGCGCAGGTCATCGGGCATGGGTGGGCGATGTGCCTTGTATTCCGGATACATATCGTTGCGAAAGGTTTTTCCCTTGGCGTCGAAAACCACGCCGATCATCTCCGGCTGGTATTCATCGACCAGTTTCTTCAGCATATTGATGACACCATATATCGCACCTGTTGGCTGCCCCCTGGATGATGTTAACGGAGGTAATGCATGAAAAGCCCGGAACAGATAGGAAGAGCCGTCGACGAGAATCAGAGGAGGTTTTTTTGCCATAAGGGTGATTCGATGTAAGGTGTTATCAGATAATCAGGCTATTATGACATTATTAGCCCTGCGAATAAAAACCACCTGTTATGGATAGTCCCCTGCGAGCCATGCTGAATGTTCTGATGTATGTGGTGTCGGTATACCTTCTGGTGTGCCTGTTTCTGTTTCTGCTACAGGGACGGATGATTTTTCTGGCACCTCCCCAGAACCTGCCCTTATATGAAACACATGCCAACCATAGCTGGAGTTTTCAGTCTGGTGAATGGCAGATGCAGGCATGGGATATTCCCGTGCAAAAAACGAATAGCAAAGTGTTACTGTATTTTGGCGGGAATGCCGAAGATGCTGTGTATATGAATTTCGAAGCCGCTGAATTTAACGTCAGTCGGGTATTTAGTGTTAATTATCCAGGCTATGGTCATTCACAGGGATCGGCTGATGAGCAGAGCCTGTATGCCATGGGGCTGGCGGCCTATGATGCTATTGTGGCAGAAAAAAAGGTGTCCCCCGAACAGCTGATCGTGATGGGGAGAAGCCTGGGTGCAGCGGTTGCGGTACATGTTGCTTTGAACAGGAAGGTGTTCGGGATCATACTGTCGACACCATTTGATAGTCTGGCATCGGTAGCAAAGTTCCACTACCGGGTATTTCCTGTTGAAGCTTTATTAAAATATCGATTTGATACCGCTGAGAAACTGGCATCTGTTAATGTCCCGATACTGATTCTGGCAGCTGGCAGGGATGAAGTTGTTCCGCAAAGTTCGCTTCAGCGGCTGCTGACGAATGCACCGGCGCAGACAATCAGACACATATACGCGGATGCTGGACACAATACCATCCAGCTATATCCGCAATATTATGCGGATATTAACCGTTTTCTGTCTGGGCCTGTTAATTAGGATGATTCGTCGTCCTGCTTCTGCTGGCGCCACTGCGCATAGCATTCCAGGCCACAGAAGTAGGCGACATAATCTTCGGCTTCGCTAATATCAGCTTCAGACATGGGGACAGATGTCAGACAGACTTCACAGCTTACCTGCTGATCAGCGTCTGGTAGTTCGATATCACTATCAGCTATTACAGTCATAGCACACTCCAGTGCGTTAGCTTGAGTAGTAAAAGCCTAGCACTACAACAGCTGAATTACCCATAGAAAGTTATTATCTGCTAACCAGCAAGCCGCTGAGATTTTATGAGCCAGGAATACTTAAAGGGTAAATTCACCTGAAAAGTTATGAATAAGTCACTAAAACGCAGGATTTGGCAGGCAATGGTCGATAAGACGCAAATCATCGTATAAAATGCGTTCTGCAAAAGACGGGGCCCAGAATGCAAGGTATGACAATTAAAAAAACCGCTTATCGACTCGAGCAGCTCATCGACCTCTCAGGTCGAGCTGTGTCCTGGCTGGTGCTAGGCATGGTGGTCATGACATTCCTCGTGGTGGTACTCCGATATTTATTTGATATCGGCTGGATTGCCCTGCAGGAGTCTATTTCCTATATGCACTCGGTGGTGTTTTTGTTGGGGGTCGCCTATACCCTGAAGCATGATGAACATGTAAGGGTCGATATCATTTACTCTCGACTTGGACCTCGGGGGCAGGCCTGGGTTAATTTAACCGGACACCTTCTACTGCTGTTACCGGTAATGGCGTTTATCGTCTGGGTCAGCTGGCCCTATGTCCAGGATGCCTGGTCGGTGAAGGAGGCTTCTCGCGAGGCCGGCGGTTTACCAGGTGTATATCTGCTAAAAAGCCTGATACTGGTGATGTGTAGCCTGCTACTGATCCAGGCACTGGCGCAATGCCTGAAAAACCTGTGCTGTCTGTTTAATGTAGAGAGTGAGTGCCGTCCCTCCTCGAATGACAGCGCTGGAGGGCAGTTCTAATGGAATACATGGCACTCTGGCTATTTGCCTGTGTGTTTATCCTGCTACTCAGTGGCTACCCGGTGGCATTTACCCTGGCAGGTACTGCACTGGTGTTTGCCGGTATTGGCAGCTACCTGGATGTCTTCGACAGTGCTTTCCTGGAAGCGCTACCCAATCGTCTATACGGCATTATGATGAATCAGGTGCTACTGGCAGTGCCCCTGTTTGTGTTTATGGGGGTTATGCTGGAGCGCTCCCGCATCGCAGAGAACCTGCTGGAAACCATGGCACAGTTGTTTGGTAGTATGCGCGGCGGTATTGGCATTTCGGTAACACTGGTAGGCATGCTACTGGCTGCGAGTACAGGCATTGTGGGTGCAACGGTGGTAACCATGGGATTGCTGTCACTGCCAACGATGTTAAAGCGCGGTTATGACACGCCCCTTGCCTGTGGCACTATCTGTGCTTCGGGCACCCTCGGGCAGATTATCCCGCCATCAATCGTTCTTGTATTACTTGGTGATGTACTGTCGTCGGCCTATCAACAGGCACAGCTGGATATGGGAATTTTCAGCCCGGAAACCCTGTCTGTGGGTGATCTATTTGTAGGAGCCCTGATTCCGGGGCTGATGCTGGTTGGTCTCTACCTGTGCTATCTGCTGGCGATGAGCCTGCTAAAACCCGAGTCGATGCCGGCTATTCCCTTGCAGGAACGGCAGCAGGTAACAAACCTGAAAATGAAGGTATTGCAGGAGCTGATACCACCCCTGTTACTGATCCTGCTGGTGCTGGGAGCGATTATTGCCGGGGTTGCCACACCCACCGAGGCGGCAGCAGTGGGGGCGATTGGTGCCACCACGCTGGCATGGCAGCGTGGGCAGTTGAAACTACCTATGCTGAAAGACGTGATGCAGCAGACAACGCGGGTAACCAGTATGGTATTTATGATCCTGATTGGCGCATCGGTGTTTTCCCTGGTGTTCAGGGGTTTTGAGGGTGATGAGCTGGTACAGTCGATGCTAAGCGATCTGCCCGGTGGCATTTATGGTGCGTTGTTTATCGTGATGCTGGTGATGTTTCTGCTGGGCTTTGTGCTCGACTTCATTGAAATTACTTTCGTCGTGATCCCGATAGTCGGTCCGGTATTGCTGGCGATGGGCATTGATCCTGTCTGGCTCGGAATTCTTATCGCGATTAACCTGCAGACTTCCTTCCTGACACCTCCGTTCGGGTTTTCACTGTTTTATCTGCGAGGTGTGGCGCCGGATTCCGTACGTACCTCAGATATATACCGAGGTGTGATGCCTTTCATTGTGATACAGCTGATAGGCATGGGACTGATTGCCTACTGGCCTGGGCTGGCAACCTGGTTACCCGCCCAGCTGCAGTAAGTGAGCTATCGGTGGTTTAGATAGCTTTTTTCGGAAATATCCGTCCAGCGCTTAACCTGATTCCGATACTCAACGAATGACGCATAGATTTTCTGACTGTTAGCATCGGATTTGGCGATTTCACTGACCACCTCGTCGGAGAGTTTACGCAGGGTCATAAGTACATCATCTGGCAGCTTCATCAGCTTGACCTGATGCTTGTTGACCAGTGTGTCGAGGGCCTGCTGGTTGCGTGCATTGTATTCCGCGATCATATCCTGGTTGACGATCTGGCAGGCATTTAGCACGATTGCCTGCAGGTCATCGGGTAGCTCATCTAATGCAGCCTTATTAATCAGAGCTTCCAGAGTGGTGCCGGGTTCATGCCAGCCGGGATAGTAATAATACTTTGCGGCTTTATGCAGACCAAAAGCGAGATCGTTGTATGGTCCGACCCACTCCGTCGCATCGATCGTGCCGGTTTTTAAGGAGGTAAACAGCTCGCCACCGGGAAGGCTCACAGGCGTACCGCCTGCACGTTTCAGTACTTCACCACCAAGGCCGGGTATGCGCATTTTTAGCCCTTTTAAATCATCCAGTGATTTAATTTCGCGATTAAACCAGCCTGCCATCTGAACCCCGGTATTTCCTGCGGCGGCAGGTACAAGCCCGAAAGGTTCATAAAGCTCACGCCAGAGTTCCATGCCACCACCATGGTACAGCCAGCCATTCATTTCAGTTGAGGTCAGTCCAAAAGGGACAGCTGCAAAAAATTGAGCGGCTTCGGTTTTGCCCTTCCAGTAATAGGCAGCTCCATGACCCATTTGAGCCGTGCCACGTGAGACAGCATCAAAAACTTCAAAGGCCGGAACCAGTTCACCTGCACCGTAGACCTTTACGCGGAGTCTGCCGCCAGACATTTGACTGATTAGCTCAGCGAGTTTATTAGCGCCCGTGCCAAGGCCTGGAAAGTTTTTGGGCCAGGTGGTAACCATTTTCCATTTGTATTTTTTTGCGGCATGGGATACAGGGCTATGTAATGCTGCGGTACCAAGCAGGCCTGTGCTAACTGCGGAAGTAATAAACTGTCGTCTTTTCATAATATTAATATGGGTGCTGGTTGGTTAAGGCTGGTTGCTATAATGGGTTATAAACTGTTCGAATGTTGGGGCATCAAATGGTTGATTGAAATAATGCCCCTGCATCGATGTGATGTCTAAAGAACGAAGATACGCATATTCATCCTCAGTTTCAATACCTTCAGCGACAAGTTGGATATCCAGTTTTTCAGATAGTGCAAGTACTGCCTGTAAAGTTCGTTGAGCATGATCATCTTGCTGAGCGTTTAGTAGCAAACTGGGATGCAGCTTGAGTTGATGTACCCTGGCCTGAAGAATACAACCAAGCGATTTGTGGGTTACACCGAAGTCATCAACAACCAGGAAAAAACCTGCGTTATATAACTCATTAATGAAGTATTGCTGATGCTCAGTACAGTCGATAAAGTTAATTTCAGAAAATTCCAGACTGACAAGATGATGTGGAATATTCAATTCATTGCATTTTTCTGTAAGAATTTCAAAAAAATCTGCATCAAGTTGTGACTGGGAAATATTTAATGACATATGCTTGATATCAATGTTTTTATCGAGCCAGAGTCGGAGTTGCTTGAGCGCCTGTGTTACAACTGCCATTCCAATAGCTCCGATAAAGCCCGACTGTTCCGCAGCTGGTAGAAATTGCTGTGGAAGTAGCTCGCCAAATTCTGGATGATTCCAGCGTACCAGAGCTTCAACAGATACAACCTGATTCTCAGTAGTGTCAATGACCGGCATAAAATTGAGAGTGAATTCATGACGCCGTAATGCCGAATGCATAGTGGCCTCAGTTTCCAGCCACAAATTTGCCAGCTGATTCATGCTGCTGTTGGTCATTTCGAAATGTGATTCAGAGCTTTGTTGCGCACGTGATAGTGCATCACTGGCCTGTTCAAGTAAGGTATGATTATGTTCACCATCTTCAGGATATATGCTGACACCGAGCGAAACATTCATGCTAATGATGCCGTCAGGTGACTGATAGTCTTCGGATAGAGTTGTCATTAGTTTCTGAAGTACTATGCCCATTTGCTGGATATCGCTGAGATCTTCAATGAGTATGGCAAAGTTATCTGATTCAAAATGACTCACTGTATCTGTATTGCGCGTGTTGTATTTAAGGCGTTTGGAAATGGCAATCAGTATACGGTCACCTGTTTCGTAACTATATTCAGTATTGATTTTGGAAAACTTATGAAAATCGATAAGGATAACGCCAAGACGATTCTGATTACGACGGGCACGCTCAATGGCGTTACTTAATCTATCCATGAAGAGAATCTTGTTGGGTAACTGTGTTAGCTCAATGATATTTGTCTGCTGACCTTCACCATACTGATCTGTCGTTTTGTGAGATAGCATAATAACATAGCTGGAATTAGCGCCTTCACGTTGAATGATGTTAATAGTTGCCTGTAATGGGCGACTCTGACCGGTTTTAAGTCGATGCCATATTTCCCCGCGCCACTGACCGTGGCTATTTATATGCTCTATGACTTCGTTATTGAGGAGTCGTTGGTCGGGGCTTGCGAGTATGAGCTCAGGGGGTGAGTTATGTATTTCGGATTGCTGGTAACCTGTGATGCTGGTAAAAGCATGATTCACTGAGACCACCATATTATCGGCATCAATTAACATGACAGCATCAGTGGAGTAATCAAACATTTTCGAGGCCATAAGAATCTGACTCTCAGCCTCTTTGTTTGCGGTAACGTCATGGATAATAGAATAGAAAAGATTACGTCCATCAAGCTGCATCAGGCCGTCACGAACTTCAACAAAACGTATCTGACCATTTGCCAGTCGGTGAGGGCAGCTGTAATAACCGAGATTCTGTTCTCGTGTTTGCTGAATCAAGGTTTCGAGTTCAGTGCGAGGTAGTACATTAATTTGAGACAGGCTCATGCCTTTCATTTCATCGATACTATAACCATAGAACTCAGCAGCAGTAGGGTTGGCGTCTTCGATTTTAAAATTGATCGGGTCAATAACCAGTTTGATGGCGAGATTAGACTCGAACATCTGTCGATAGCGTTGTTCAGATGCGATCAATGCGGCTTCAGTCTGTTTGCGGGACTCTATGTTTCTAATAACAAACTGATAAACATCCTCATTGCCATAGTTTAGTTTGTGTGCATTGATCTCCACTGAAATCACATTGCCCTGGCGATTGCGTATGCGATGTTCATAAAGGGCGTGGTTGTAGATTTCAAGATCGGCAATGCGTTCCTGAGTCATGTAGTGATCTGATGTTGCATCAAGATCCTGAATTGATAGCATTAATAGATCATCGCGATTGAAACCCAGAGACTGTATCGCAATTTCATTGGCGTCGATGATGTTTTGTGAATTTGGTGAAACGATGATAATAGCATCATTGGCGTGTTCAAATAATGAGCGATATTTAAGTTCGGAACTGATCAGGCTTTGTGTTGACCTGTTAGACTCAGTAGTATCGTACATCAGTACATGAAGATACTGTTTGTCATCGATATGAATGATCTGACAATGGCCACTTACATCAATAAGATCCCGTTGTTTATTAATCAATCGTGTCTGAAATTCACCACCACCCTGATTGAAGAGATCACTGATAGATGCTTTGAACTGCGCCAGATCTTCGGGCTGAACATGTAAGCTCAGGCGCATGAGAGAAAACTCTTCGTGTCTGTAGCCGAGTAGTTTGCAAGCGGCATCATTATAGGTGTATATCTGCAGGCTACCCGGATCAATAATTAATGCCGGGTAGGGCAGTGTATTAAAAAGATTATGATAGCGACCATCAAGTTGCTGGTTGAGTTTATGAAATGTTTTTAGAACGGTAATATTCTTGCAGGATCCTACAATCCCCACGACATTGCCCCGGTGATCCAGGCAGGGATACTTTTTACAGATAAAGGTTTCGGTTCCTAGAGTTGTATTTTTTGTGGTTTCCCATTCGATAGTTTCGCCAAATTCCAGCACCCGTTTGTCTTCGTGCTGTATTTTATTGGCGGACACAGGTGTATGAAGTTCTTCATCGGTAAAGCCAATAACCTGCTTTCCTTCAAGCCCAAGTATTTTCTGAGCATTTGGGCTAATTATTTTATAAATGCCTTTTTTATTTTTTAGAAAAACACCTTCGTGTTCATCTTTGAGAATATTTTCATACAGTAGTGAATTCAGGTTGTCCTGCTCTATCATAAATTCGGTAAAGCATAATACGGTACGAACAAATCCATAGATGCCGATAAAGGTAAGGGCGAAAATAGCACCACTGAAGAAATAATAGAATGTAGACTGGCTATAGCCGGGTATGAGGAAGCTGATAATCTTGTGACCGAAGAATATCCAGATCAAGCCGATAATAACTGCCAGCCCTGATATAAGCAGCGTTACCAGCTCTCGATCCCTTGGAATAGGTATATACGGCTTCATAGGGCCTGCCTGTTATACAGTTTGCAGATTAGCATAACTCAGTACCAGCCATTTGTTTCCGGCCTGATCAAAGTTAACCTCTACCCGTGCGCTCTTGCCCTGACCTTCATAATTGAGAATGGTACCTTCACCAAAAGTATGGTGCTGAACCCGTTGACCAATCGTGAACCCTGAATCACTCTGTGCGAGGGCCTGTTTTGTATATGAAGGTGTATCAAAAAAGCTGCGGCTAGATGATACGGACGGTTTTGGACGAATTTCTTCGATAAACTGTGATGGAATTTCTCCAATGAAACTGGAAGGCATGGGATAAATTTCCTTGCCATACAGTCTGCGTTGTTCTGCATAACTAAGCACAAGCTGTTCTCGTGCACGTGTGATACCCACATAACAGAGACGGCGCTCTTCCTGTAAGCGTCCCTCTTCCTCACTACTACGCTGGTGCGGAAACAGGCCCTCTTCCATACCCACCATGAAAACCAGTGGGAATTCCAGACCCTTGGCACTATGCATGGTCATGAGCTGAATGCAGTCTTCCCAGGCTTCCGCCTGACCTTCGCCCGCTTCGAGTGCTGCATGGGTTAGAAAGGCGGTGAGATGATCCATGGGTTCGTCATCATCCTGTTCGAACTCGAAGCTGCGTGCAGCACTGACCAGCTCTTCCAGGTTTTCTACGCGCGCCTCGGCTTTTTCGCCTTTCTCCTTACCATAATGTTCGATCAGACCAGAACCATGAACCACGTGCTCGACACGCTCATGAAGTTCGAGTGTGTTGGTGTCAGCCGCCAGCTGGTCGATAAGTTGCAGGAAAGCCAGTAATGCCTTGTGAGCTCGTGCAGCCAGTGCATTTTCATCAATGAGTTTACGTGCAGCCTGCCACATGGAAATATCTGCCTGACGGGCAGCATCACGAACCGTATCGACGGTTTTATTGCCAATACCACGGGTCGGCTGGTTAACGACTCGCTCAAAGGATGGGTCATCGTTACGATTATTCATGAGTCGAAGGTAGCTCAGGGCATCCTTGATCTCGGCACGTTCGAAAAAGCGCAGGCCGCCGTAAACCCGGTAAGGAATACCCTGGGCAATGAGTTGTTCTTCAAAAACCCGCGACTGGGCATTGGATCGATAAAGAATGGCAATATCGGCCCGTGGCTGGCCTGATGCGATAAAGTCCAGTACACGATCGATGACATAACGGGCCTCATCCTGCTCGTTAAATGCAGCATACAGGTGTATCGGTGCACCATCCTCACCTTCGGTCCACAGATTCTTGCCCATGCGCTCGTCGTTATGGGCAATAAGGCCGTTGGCGGCATTGAGAATATTAGCGGTGGATCGATAGTTCTGCTCCAGCCGAATCATCAGGGTGTCCGGATAGTCCTGCTTGAAGGTAAGGATATTTTCCACACGGGCACCTCGCCAGCCATAGATGGCCTGATCATCATCGCCGACCACAAATAGCTGGGCACCACGGTGATTACGATCAGCCGCCAGCAAACGAATCCACGCATATTGAATGGTATTGGTATCCTGAAACTCATCTACCAGAATGTGTTTGAAGCGATCACGATAGTGCTTCCTGAGTTCATCATTATCACGTATAAGTTCAAGGCTACGTAGTAATAGCTCGGCAAAGTCGATAACCCCTGCGCGCTTGCAGGCAGCTTCATAAGCACTATAGATAGAGACCAGCATCTGACGCACGGGATCTGAGCCCGCATCCACATGCTGAGGACGCAGGCCTTCATCTTTACGGGCATTGATGAAGCCCTGGATCTGACGTGGTACCCAGCGGGCTTCATCCAGTTCCATAGACTTGAGAACACGACGGATCATGCGGTACTGGTCGTCTGAGTCGAGAATCTGGAACTGCTGTGGCAGATCTGCCTCTTTCCAGTGTGCCCGAAGCAGGCGATGCGCGATCCCATGGAAAGTACCAACCCAGATACCCTGTGGTGAAACACCCTGTAGTGTCTCGACACGGTTGCGCATCTCATTGGCAGCTTTATTGGTAAAGGTAACGGCCATCAGGCTATAGGGGCTGATATCTTCTACCTGCATCAACCAGGCCATACGGTGTACCAGGACACGGGTTTTGCCGCTACCGGCACCGGCGAGCACCAGCATGGGGCCAGGAGGGGCTGTAACCGCGTCACGTTGCCTGTCGTTCAGGCCATCGAGTATATGTGAAACATCCATAGGTGCCGATTTTACACGGAAACCAGGGTGTTGGGGCACATGTTATAGTCAGAGAGAATACAGGTATTATGGGCTTTGGCTGTTACAGCCGGGTTTAATGGTGAGCGACTCTGTGGATGTAGTACGCCGCCGGCTGATCCAGCCGAAGTGATAAGCTCGTCATGTATAGCGTAAGGTTGTGTAAAAACCAGAGAGGGGTCTTCGAAATGAAAAAAACCAGCATCCTGTTATTTATGTCACTGCTACTGACCGCATGTAGCGAAGAGCAGCAAAATCAGCTATCGAGGCTCGGTGTTACCTGGCTTGAGGGAGATTATAAAGTTACATATGCGGATGGAGAGCATGTTAAGAGCTGGTATGTTAAGGGTGGTAAGGTAACGACAGAACCCGCCAAGGGCTATTATTATTTCTGGGCGGATGTAAAAGGTGTACGGCGCTATGTGCAAACGCCAATCGCTCGAACTTATATTGAAGAAATTGAATAAGGATTAGCCTGGGGATAATGCCTGAGAACAGTCTTTGCCGGATATTTTTTGCGCTGGTTCTGGTTGCTGCAGTCGTGCCCGCTTATGGGCAGGGTGATGACTGGCAGCTCATAAGAGATGAAGCATCGATCAAGGTATATACGGCGGAATCATCGAGTAGTGAGATTATTCGTGCCAGGGTAATTACCGAGGTGAATGCGCCTATGCAAGCCGTAGAGGCAATTCTGGATGATGTCGATGGGCGAGTAAACTGGGTGCCCTATCTAATATCTGCCCGTGTGCTGGCTGTGGTAAATCCAGCAGAGAGAATTGAGTACGCACTGTTTGAAGCCCCCTGGCCTGCAAGTGACCGGGATTTTGTTTACAGCCTTGTGGTAGATTCCAGATCTGTGAATCAGGTTAGTTATCGTATGCGATCACTTTTGCGTGATGAAATGCCAGAGCAGGCATGGATAGTTAGAGGTGAACTAATGCAAAGTCATTATCAGATCACACAACTTGCAGAAAATCGAACCCGGATTGAACTAACCTATCAGGCGGACCCGAAAGGCTGGTTGCCGGTATGGTTGATTAATATCATACAGCGGGTTTTACCCTATCGAATACTACACAATTTGAAGCAACAGTTGCAGACCACGGCGATAGAGAAATAACGAAGACTCATTCTGTTTCGAATATCTGACTACGCTCGTTAAGATATTTGAAAACGATCAGAACCATCGTCATGACAATAATTAGTATTGCACATACGATAAGCGGGTAATTTAGTGTCATGCTGGCATGAATTAGCCAGGCAAGATTACCAAGCACAGCAATCCATAACATAAGCATCGATATATCATTCGTCATTTTAGTCTGGAAAGCCTTATGCAACTGGGGTAGAAAAATAAGGGTGCATAAAAAGGATGCGATCCATCCAAACAGCTGTTCAATCGCCATGATGATTCTCAATATATCAGTAGGTATAAGCCGAGGCGTTATTCTAGTACTATCAGTAACACAGATAAAGTTTTAAGTTTAGACGGTGAAGAAGCACGAGGCAGACTTATTGCAGTGTATGACCAGCCTGTAAAAGCCGATTATAAAGGATATTAGGTGATAGCCAGATCACGTTGTCGTCGAATTCCTGTCCTGCAGTTTCCCTGCGCTCAGACGCATAATAAAATCGATCATTACTCAGGTCATAATTGCCTAGGCCACAGGTGCTGGCAACGGCGGCTTCCCCCCCATTTTCATCTTCACGAGGACTATTGGCTCGCTGTCGTGTACCCATTGAGAATACAACTGCGATTGCGGTGTTGGTAGAGACATTAGCTGCAGGTGAGCCAGCGTTACAGGCGTTATCAAGATTATTACAGATCTGAATATCCGGGACGATATTGCCAAGTGATGGTGTTGCAGGGGGTACACCAAAATTAGCAGCCGTACGTATGCCGTCGTTGACAACAAACACACCCTGATCAATAGCAGGATCAGGATCATTAAAATTAGTTACACTATAGCGATAGGGTCTGCCCCATGGGTCAGTTAACAGACCATCACAATTGACACTGCCTTTTATACCGAGAGTCGCGGATGGTACAAATCCAATATAACCGGTGATAGCCGCATTATTATTGCAATGTGCGGCAGGGCTGGCAGGGTTAGAGACACCCCCAAGGCCTGGCTGTGTTGGACAGGGTAACCTGCCATTGGCAATAGCAAATCCATACAGGGCTTCTTCTATTTCAACCAGTTTGGCGCGAGCCTGTTTTATGTGAGCGGTTTCCATCTGTGCGCGTAGTGGCATAAAGACATAACTTAATAATGCAGCAATAATAACGAAGACAATAGCAACCTCGATCAGAGTGAAGCCGCTTTGGCGCTTGAATTTGCTCATGGTGTACACTCAAAAGTATCTGACATATCAATTGGCAAACAGAACAGTCTATCGTTCTGATTATTGATACCATATGTTTTATTGCCATCAGTGTCAGGATAATTACTGGCATTAAAGCCTTCAAGATAATTAGTATGATTATCTTTGCTGACGGCTAAAGCGGGTGCTGGCGTTTCAGTTTCTGCACTGCGTCGTAACTGGCCATTGAGCCGTTCACCAGAATAAATTAATACGGCGGCATAGGCTGTTCCGTTGACGATGGGGCATTGAATACATGGGTTGGTGTTAGTGCCAGCCGGTGCATAGTCCTTGCCGACGACATAAAACCAGTGGTCTTTAAGGTCACGCCACAAACGTGCATCTTCAGGTGTTGATAAAAGATCAATTCCACAGGTATCAAAGATATCATTATCTGCAATACCCATTGCTCCCGCAGAATCATCAATGATAAAAGGGAGTCGACCGAAATGTCCATTAGCGGCAGCATCGATATCATCGTAACGATCATCCAGACGATACTGTCCAGCCAGATTCATAGCAGCGGGCCAGGGCAACATAAACTGGCCGCCACCACCACCTCCGCCTTTAGGTTTATCTTTGCCCTTGCCTTTTCCTTTGTCTGCACCCTTACCTTTCCCCTTGGGGTCAGCTCCACCATTTTCTGAGCATGGCTTTGTACAGCCTTTGTTACATTTTTTAAGGTCTTTCTGACATTTGTCTTTTTCCTTGTCAGTGGTAGCACTGGTATCACATATATTGAAAGTGTTCATGCAGTCAGTAATGCAGGTATTACATGTGGGATTTCCAGAACCACCACTCGCAATAAATGCGGAAAGAGCAATTTGTGAAAAACAACTACCGAGCTCGATAGCATGCTGCTCCACTTTATCGGCATAGAGATCTGTGCTGGCTTTAATCGTACGAAAAATTTCGTCACTGGTAATCGTAATGATGTGATCATTTAGCTGAGGAGTATCTGTGAGCCCGGTTGCTGTGATAAAGCTATCGATCTGGTCTGGATTTGCCATGTCAACAAAGGCATTATTAATGCCCATGAAATTATCGAGATAATCGGAGGCCTGAACCGCATTGCGTGCAACGCGGCAAGGCAGTTGTGAACTTGCCCTGATGCGAGATTGTCCTGCCAGTGTTGAGCCTGGTGCAATAACGACAGCAACAACACGATTTTCAGGTTGTGAACCATATATGAGATTGCCATCGGCGTTGAAAATCTGAAACATTCCCGGCGTGTCTTCATTCGTCATTGGTGATTTGGGATCACGAAAGAAGCCGCCAGACACGGCATACCACAGACATTCACCTGAGGCATCTTTAATGGGGGCAATATCAAGGCTTTTCCATGGCAGTCGACCGAGAGCATTAGTATGCTCATTTCCACAGACACCAGATTCACGGCCTTCTGCGGCAGAGCCTGATTGTTCAGGACAGGGTAACAGCCCATGAAGGCCTGCATGGGAATTTCCACTTAGAGATTCACGTAAATAATAAGAACTTGCATAGGAAAGCAGAGCGGCTTTAGCAGTAGCTAGGGCCTTTTTATTGCTCATCTGACCGCTAACACGACCATCATCACGCGGCTGTACAAGAAAGTAAACCGTACCAGCCAGTATGAGGACCATAAAGAATACGATCAGCCCTGCACCAGTCTGTGTATGTAGTTTGATCATAGTCTGATGTTGTAAAACCTGACTCATTCTAGTATGGACCGTAATGATGGGGCTTGCAGCCCTTCTGTCTTGTGTTCAGGCGCTTTGATCTGATAACGCTCCTGTACTTTACGAGAATGTTCATTCCACTCCTGTCCAGGTTTTAACTTGAGGTGTTTGTGGCGAGCAGATAAACGTACACTGAAGTCAGATGTGTTAATACTTTTACGGTTGGCAAAAATGTCGTCGTTGATTTTTTGAGATTGGAGCGTGTTACCATCGTTAACAAATGCAACCGCAGAACGACGGCCACGAATTAATACGCCCTGCATCTCAACTTTAAGTGGGGCGCGTAAAGACAGATTGTTAGATAGGTTGCTATTGTACTGACCAGAGTTACGTCTTTGATCCAGCTTGTGGCGCTCAGAAGGTGTAGTGAAAAAAGTTTTGAGTCGTGCCGCAGAGTCGAATACCGGTTGATCAGCAGCGAGAGTAACAGGGATTGAAAAAATGCAGAGTAAAGTTATAAGTATAGTTCTAAGCATTAGCCACGCCTTCCACTTAACATGTCTGCAGGGTTAATGACTTTTTTAGTGAGTGTATACCAGTTAAGAGTGCAACGGGCAGAAAAGTTCTTGCCATCAGGGTTATCGATGAGTGTCTTGCCCACCAGTAAATTACGTGTGATAGCACAGCTTTCAACATCAAAAAGCCCACCTGCATGTTTATCCAGCCCTTTTAGAATGGAGTACAGGTCGCCTTCATGGAGCAATTGAAGATCCAGTTCCATACTGGAGCGACGGAATGATATGCCAGGATACCTCTGTGTAAGAGAGGCCTGATTGATTTCCTGTTGTGGCTCAATTTTATATTTTAGATAAGGAATCTGATATTTAAGTGAAATGGTCTCAAGGGCATCAATCCATCTGAGGCGTTGTTCATCACCGAATATTCCCTGTTTGTTCAGCATTTCAAAGCGCTTCTCATAGGAAACATAAGTTGTCTGTTTTTTGAGTGCTTCAAAATAGCGATGCTTCGCACTTTGTAGTGTTTGTTGTGCATTGAATAGATCTTCCTCAGATGACTCATGCAAGGAATAGAAGACAATGAAAATAATAGTTGCAAAACAAAGGCTGAGCAGGAAAACAACGATTTCTGTCTGAAGTTTTTTCAGGAACGAGATATTCATATGCTTCTCCCTTGCATGATGAACTCAAGTTCGAAGCCTGAAGCATCGCTCGGCTTTACTGAGATGTTGTTTTCGAATCCATGTTCATTCTGTATCTGCGAGTCTGAGCGGGGATCCACAGGTTGTCGGGTAATCCTGAGCTCACTGAGGTGCTCATTTTTATTCAGCTGCTTAACGAGAAGATTGAGCTGAGAATGCAGCTGTAGTGCGCTAGCATCATTCTGATCGAGATTGCCTGATAAAGAAACTACATGATGAACTGGTTTGTCTGAGGAGTAGTCTATACCCCGGGGTTTTTTAACTGCAATACGGCCAGGTAGAGGGTTTACTGACAAAGCCTGGCCTGGCTTCCACGAAAAGCCGGTGATCTGTGTAGACTGCAGGTTTACTGGAGACAGGGTTCGGCTAACATCAGTCATCAGGTTTTGAGGAGCAATTGAACGTGTCGACTGAACTTTTTCATAAAAATCGACACTTGAGGACATTATCTGGGCCTGGCTGAGTTTTGATTCTATGCCGGCTAGCTGTTTCTCATAATCACGGTTGATGCCAGAAGTTTGTGCATTAAGTGTAATGGTTTCTTCGTCAAGTGTGAGTGAATTTGAATAATAATAAAAAGAAAAGATGATAGAGGTCAGTAGCAATACAATACTGGAAACATAGAGTGCTATCGAAGATAGCTGTGAATAATAGTTTTCGAACAGCTTCCTGTTGCCGTAGTGTCCTACGGGTAATTTATATCTGGAGCAGAGATAGGAATATAGGCTGTTGCAGTATTCGGCATTATCATGGTTGGAACCGAGTTTTACATGTATCTCTTCAATGTTATGGTACTTGAAAGTGCGGAGTGTGCCATCATGGCAGTGATTCTGTATTTGAGCAATGTCCTGTTGACGACAGATAATATGAATTTCTATTTTTTCATCGAAGCCAATATTTCGTTGATTTGATAGAAAGCGTATGGTCTGTTCGACTTCTGTCGCGATGTATTCACCTATCGTAGCCTCCTCCAGATTGACCACCGCAGAACGACTACTTTCAAAGCGACCATTCTTTAGGAATGTCTGGCGCAGATTACTGGGTACCTGCTGTGATACAACGATGGCATTTGGTGTGTAGATATCAAGGTGACGATATAAACGATGCGTCAGTAAAGGTAGTGACCATATGCCACACAATGAGGTGCCCTGTTCTTCCATGACTCTAAGCCAGGGATCAAGAATAGAAGGATTGCTGAGCACGCTATAGAGAATAATATCGTCTTTTCGACCAGTATCTTCACGGCCGATCACTCGATAATTGACGAAATCCCGACTTTTTCTGTAATGACGATCTACCAGACGATTGATAATTGCTTTACGATCTTTCGCGCCAACGTGAGGAATAGTTTCCTTGTTAAAGTCTTCTTCTATCAGATCAACCAGCAGGCGTACGGGTGTGTTTTCTGTTGCACGTAAATAAGTACTGAATTTATCAAGACCCGCTTCACCAGGATTAAAGGCAAAACTTGCAATGCACCGGTGATTATCCCAGTGAAATACAGTCATCCGATAGCCTGAATAGTAAAATACGCGATTCACGGTTTTCTCATCTTATAATTGAATGGTCGAGAGAGTGTCATATATCGGGCCGAGTACAGCAGACATTATCCATAGCATAATGCCACCGAGTATAACTGTGAGTACAGGTGTGATCGCTGCCTCCATCTTGTCGATACTTTCTTTAACTTCTCGATTATAGAAATAGCTTATGTTTAGTAAAGACTCATCGAGAGCCCCAGTATTCTCGCCGACTTTTAACATGCGTATTACGAGAGCTGGATAAATGTCGACAGAAGCAAAGCTTTCGGATATCTGTCGACCATCGGCAATCTGTTCTCTTATATCGGTGATAGATTTTGAAATGACGGCGTTCTTTACCAGCAGCTCAGAAATTTTAAGGCTTTCAAGAACCGTGAGTCCTGATGCATACATCATAGCCAGGTAATTAGAAAAACGTGCAAGGTCTGTTTTTAACAGCAGAGGTCCAAATATGTATAAGCGGAGCTTTAGACGATCAATGATCATACGAACTTCGGGCTTTCGTCTGGCCATTTCGCGTAATATAAAAAATGTCGCGATAGGAATACCAAAAACCAGATACCAGTAATTACCCAGAAAGTTTGAAGTCGCAATCAGTGCGCGGGTATGTATAGGGATCTCACCGCCAATATCTTCAATAAATGGAATAAGCTCCGGTACCAGTACTATCATCAGAAAAGAAACGACGCCTATTATCACAACAGTAACAATAGTTGGATAAATCATGATTTTCTTGGTATGTGAAATGAGTTCGTCGTGCCATTTCAGGGTTTCAGCCATATCGTGTAACACTTCTGACATACGGCCACTTTCTTCTCCCACGCGTATCAGTGTGATGTACACAGTATCAAATATCTCAGGGAATTCCTGTAATGCACCAGAAAAGGTTTTACCGCCCTGAATCTCATCGATAAGACCCGAAAGAACTTCTTTAAGTCGTCCCTCGCCTACTGAATCGCGTAGATCGGCAAGGCCATCGAGTATGCTGACCCCTGCCCTGGTGAGCTGTTCCATCTGAAAGGTGAAATTGATCAGTTCGAGACGGCTGATACCCTTTGCCTTGAAGGTGAAAAGGCCGGGCTTGTATTCAGTGTAATTGATGAGGTCCATGCCCATACCGCTGAGGCGCTGTTCCAGGTCGAGTAAATTATCCGCTTCGATATTGTCATTACGGATTTTACCGCTTGAATCTATCGCCTTATATCGATACATAACAGCCATAAGCGAACCCTATAGCCTGTCTGTGAGGTCAATAACGCGGCTAACCTCATCGAGCGTTGTAGTGCCTTCAATAACACGACGTGCGGCATCATCGGCAAGAGATTGAAAGCCCGACTCCCTGAGATGCTTTTTGATGCGTCCCAGGGTGGCCTGTTCTGCAATCATTTCGTCAAGCTGGCTATCAACTTTTAGGACTTCAAGTATGGCAACACGCCCCTTATAACCGATACCGTCACAATGATCACAGCCGCTGGCATCATAAACATCAAGTTGAGCATCGGCTTCAAGTCCGAGCAGTTGCTTTTCTATGTCGGCAGCAGGGCGTGAGGTCTTGCAATGCTTACAGAGTTTGCGAACCAGTCGCTGGCCGATAATACCGATAATATTTCCAGACATAATGTCTGGCTTTACACCAATATCCAGTAATCGAGGGATCGTGCCTATGGCAGAATTGGTGTGAAGCGTAGAGTAAACCTGGTGGCCCGTCATAGCAGCACGGAACGCCATTTCAGCGGTATCCGGGTCGCGTATTTCACCGACCAGAATGATATCAGGGTCCTGACGCATGAGTGAACGAATGCCATTGGCAAAGTCCATACGTAGTACTTCGTTGATAGATGTCTGACGAATCATATCCATGGGATATTCCACCGGATCCTCTAGCGTCATGATATTGACCTGTTCCGATCGTACATAGCCCAGCATGGAATACAGCGTTGTGGTTTTACCGCTGCCGGTTGGACCAGTGACCAGAATGATGCCTTCGGGTCTGGCCATAATGATCTTTAGCATGGAAAGCGCATCTTCTTGCAGGCCAAGGTCATCAATATTAACAATCCCCTTGGCCCTGTCGAGAACACGAAGCACGACGTTTTCGCCATGGGTTGTAGGTTGAGACGACACACGAAAGTCGATCTGGTGGCCACGAATATTCAGACTAATGCGGCCATCCTGAGGCGCACGAGTTTCTGCAATGTTCATATTAGCTATAACTTTTAGACGTACAACAATGGCCGACCAGTAATCCTTGTGCAGGCTTCGTATCTGGCGAAGTACGCCGTCGATGCGATAACGTAAGCGCAAAAATCCACCTTCGGGTTCAAAGTGCACATCTGATGCGCCCTGCTTTACTGCATCGGCAAGTATCGCATCAACCAGTCGTACCAGTGGCTGGCTATAAGCTGCACCTTCAGTGTCAAGGCTGTCGTAATCAATTTCACCGGTTTCTATTTCATGAAGTATGCCGTCAACAGATAATTCATAACCGTAAAACTGATCGATGGCATCAGAGATTTCGCTTTCACTGGCAAGCAGGGGCTGAATTTCGATACGGTTACCGACGATTGCGCGAATACGATCCAGCACAATCAGGTTATAGATGTCGGTCATGGCCACGGATAGCGTGCTTTCAGTCTCATCGAAGCTGACAGGGATAATATTGAAGCGGGTAGAAATATCTTTGGGTATTAACTGCAGTGCTTCTGTGTCGGGAACAACATTGGTGAGGTCGATGCTTTCACGACCCAGCATTTCACCTAATGCATCACGTAATATAGCTTCGGTGACAAAGCCAAGATTAACAAGCGCTTCGCCAAGTGGCTTACCTGTTTTTTTCTGTTCCTTGAGAGCGATATTAACCTGGTCAGCGGTAATCAGACCACGAGCAATTAGCTCTTCACCGAGACGTTTTTTTCGGGCACGAAGAGCAGCACCGATATCAGCAATGGTTTCGTTAGCATTCTGACTCATGGCTTATGCCCCTGTAACAGGCGAATACGTTTCTGTGCGTCTTCAACAGAAAAATTTCCTGGCTTCAACTGGTGGAGCTGCAGGCTCAGTTTATAATATTCCGTAGCCTGCGAATGCTTGTCCATCTGATCAAGGCTAATTGCAAGGTTATAGGCATAATCAGCATTCGAATTATCAGTAGCCCATGCGTTAAAGTAAGACGATTGTGCTTCAGGCCAGCGCTGCTGTTTTGCATAAATATTTCCAAGTGCAAAGTTCAGATGAGCCTGCTCTGGCTGCTGGCGAAGTAATAATTTTAGCTGGCTCTCGGAAAGGCTGGCATCCTGTTTAATATCAAGGTTGGTAAGCCCTGCAATGGCATGACTGTCGCGAGGATTAAGGCGTAACAGTTTTTGATAGTAGTCGCGTGCGGTATCGTTACGTTGTTGCTTTACGGCTATGGCTGCCTGACCAAGAAGCGCATCACGGTTGCGAGGCTCCTGTGTGAGTACCTGATGATAGAGGCTGGTGGCCTGATTCAGGTCTGCGCGATGGAATGCGCTATAGGCATCACGTAATAAACTGTCTATCGGGTCCAGTTTCTGACTGTGTTCAATGGTGAAAATTTCCGGTTTGCTGGTGATGCTATTTGGCGGTCGGCTAGTGCTCTGTTTCTTAGGTGAAGGTTTGTTTATGGTGGCAGATGTCTCGGGCTTGCCAGTGCTGGCAGCCGCTTTTGCTGAAGTATTTTCAGGCGTTGTGACAGCCTGCTCATTTGTTAGATGATCAGGTGCAATGTCAGATAATGTGCGATTAACATTTGCTGTATTGTTATTTGCAATATACAGATCCTGAGTTGTCGTTGCCATTTGCAGATAAAAATATAGACCAGCGACGAATACAATAACGGCAACGAGTAGTACAATCAGTATCAGGCGCTTACGTTTTTCCTTGCGAATCTGTCTGTTACTACTATCGATAAGTGCGCTAAGCGCCTGCTCTTTTTCCAGCGCCTGTTGAGCCTTTATTGCCTCGTCCTGCACCACTGTAGAGACGGGTTCAGGCTGTGTCTTATCCTCTGGCTGATGTACTGTTTCAGGTGTTGTGTCTTTGATGATATGGTCTGTATCTTGCCGAAGTTCGTCTGCTTCCCCAGTCGTGGATTGTTCAGTTGTATCGGCTTCAATGTTATCAGTTGTACTAGCCTGATCTGTATCAGTTGGTTCTGGCCTGGCTGTGTTAAGTGCTGATTCATCAACTTCAGGAAATGTGTCGTCGATAGTCGGATGACTATCATGTTCGCCTGCGTCATTAATGACTGAGTCGGCGGTGGATGATTCTGCTATTGTTTCAGCAGATGATTCCGGACCAAGATCAAGGTCGAGATCAAGCTCAACATCAGGAGTCTCCGAGTCTGTATCGGACTGATCATTGCGATTTTTTTTATCGGCCGCTTTTTTTAGTGCATCGAGGAGCAAACTCATGAGATCACCTGTTGCTACTTGTCAGCACTGTCAGGCTCGGTATCTGCGTCCGAGTTTTCAGTGACCGGCAGAAAGCGCCGAAATTCTGAAAGGTCACCATTCAGGCTTGCATGATGGATAACCATGGGGCGTATGAAGATAACGAGTTCCGACTTTTCCCTCAGATCATCATCGTAGCGGAACAGTGAGCCAATAAAGGGAATGTCTGACAGTAAAGGTATGCCTCGTTGAGTATCATTTACCGTATCCTGCATGAGTCCGCCTATAACTGCAGTATCACCACTGTTAATCGTAAGGATAGATTCAATTTCACGAACCTGGATAACAGGTACTTCGGAAATAACATTCGCATTTTTAAAGGCAGGGTTTGGATCTTCTACCGAGTCAATTACACGGGATATGGTGGGACGAATATTGAGCGTTACACTTTCGTGCTCATTTATGAAAGGTGTTACCGACATTACAAAACCAACGGGTACGGTTTTGATTTCCGTTTCAAATGTGGTGAGTGATTGCGTCTCGGTAACAGATGTGTCGACGTCCATTTCGAAATACACAATATTGTCGACAACTTTCAAAATAGCTGGCTGATTATTGATCGCCATGACTTTGGGGCTGGATAAAACTTTGACATCGCCAAACTGTTCCAGTGCTCTTAGTGTCATACTAACCTGATCACCATCGGATGCCAGGTCATTGAGTGTGAATGATGTGAAGGGCGACTGGCCGAGGTTGGTACTGTTAACATCGGTTAGAATATTCAGGCCATCGCTGGGATTACTGGTAATTCGTGACCAGTCAACACCAGCCTGATAACGGTCGCTTAATTTTATTTCGGCAATGGTGGCTTCAATCATTACCTGGCGCTTGGAATTTTTTAGTACCCTATCGATAAATGCCTGTATTTCACGATGTTGTTTGAATGTGGCTCGTACCATGATCATACCGGCTTCGCGATTCACGATAACATCATTACTATTTTCGGTACCATCTTCATTTTGTTGCTGGCTTTCCTGCGTGAGCAGCTGAGTAGCATCCTGTTTATCATCTCTGCTAACGGGTTCGGTAATAATTTCGATAATGTTATGACTGAGTGTTTCCCAGAAGTGGTTTTTCGAGGTTAATTCAACCTCAGTGAGAGAACTGTTGTTTTCCGTATTGCTACTGCTTGAACTGCCGCTGTCACCGATATCGGCCTGACCGGTGGACCCTATAGTGGTCGCGACGCGCACCACGCCTTTGGCGTTGCGAGAAATATTAACGTAGTCGACAGTATAGGTTTGCAGGTAGGGACGATCTGCCTGTATGCGCAGGGTGTTGTCTTCAAGCTGATAACGAATCGCGACCTGTTCAGAGATACGTTGCAGTATCTGCTCCATGGTCTGATCGATAGCGTTTAGCGTGACTCGGCCCGTGATATCGTCATGCACATCCAGGTTTATGCGTGCATCTCTCGCCATAGAAAACAGCAGGTCTTTGACAGGTACCGCACTGACTACCACGGTGTAGGTTTCTACCGGAGGCCTGGGTGCGGGTGGTGGTAGCAGGATTGTCTGGCTGACTGGAGTGGGGATTTCGCGGATAACGGTATCGCCCTCTTTGAGGTGGCCCTCAGAGTAATTCGGTGGCCGTGAAGGTCCACAGGCCGTGAGTAAGGCCAGCAAAAGAGTTAATAGGCTTATGCCAGGTATCTGATTTATTTTATAATTTTTCAATGTATATCCTCTGGCGTAGTTATTGCCAGCCTGTCTGTTCTTGTAATATCTGAGCGTATGCCCTTCAATGTTCGCAAATAAGGGTCAGCATTGCGTAACCCATCGGGTAGCTGACTTAGCTGCGCAATAGCATCCGATTTATCTTCATAATCATTGTATAGCACACTGAAAACCATTCTCCCGCCAATAGACGCTTGATAGATATAGAGTTTTTCAATATCGAGGTGCTCACTGGCGAGCTCGACAAACTGCCTGAGTGATGGCTCGGCATGGATCTCAATTAATGCCATCTGAATGGTGAAGTGATTGAATGGAGTTGTCTGTGCCCAGCTGAGCGATTTCTGTAAGTGCGCATTCAGGTTCAGGGGTGCCTGTGATGCCACGGCTAGCGGAGTCTGCTCGGTACCGAGTGTTTCGCTTGTCGTGTTAAGTGATGCCGCCTGTCTAACCGATGAGCCTGCAGCTCCTTGCGCGGTGGAATGGCGATCTGATTCAGATCGGATTGTCTGACTGGCAGTGGGCTTGACTGCCATAGACTCAGGCAGCGCAGCCGTCAGTTGTGTGCTCTGCCAGGCCTGAGGTAACAGGGTGCCAATAAACATGGCGAGGCCAAGTGCGAAAATAGCGATCGCAACACGAGCGACAGGCTTCCAGCGATCTGCCTGACCGAAATCACTATCCTCCGCTGCCATGTCGATATGTCGCGTCTCGATACTGTGACCACCATCGGAAAACGCCGCCAGCAGGGCTTTGTCTGCGAGGATATTGATGCGTCGAGTCAGGCCGGAGGATTTACGTTCGATATTGCTGGCCAGTTTACTGGTAAAGAGGTCGGGGCCACGATAGCCAACCGCGCGTAGGCGGAAGTTGAGATACTGATAAACATCATCAGCCGGGAAAGGCTCCAGATAAAAGTTATGCGTAATACGTTCTTTTAGCTGGCGGATGGATGGCTCGCGGAGTTTTTCGTCGAGCTCAGGCTGGCCAAATAGCACCATCTGTAGCAGCTTATGATCACTGGTTTCCAGGTTGCTGAGCAGCCGAATTTCCTCCAGGGTTTCGATCGGCATGCTTTGAGCTTCTTCCACAAAAACCACAACCTGTCGATTGCTTGCATGTTTGTCCAGCAAATAGGCCTGTAAAGCCTGCATGACCTCCAGCTTAGTCGATTCTGACGTAATGCCGAGTTTAAGCTCGAAGGCAATGACATGCAGGATGTTTTCCGGTGAGAGACTGGGGTTTGCGATATACACAATTTCTACCTGTGGGCCCAGTTCGACCTCCAGCATACGGCATAGCATGGTCTTGCCAGAACCGACTTCACCGACGACCTTGATGATGCCTTCGCCTGAGGTAATGGCATATTTCAGCGCTTCCAGCACGGCACCACGACGGCTACCGCTGTAAAACATACTGGTGTCCGGTGTGATTTTGAAGGGTGGGCGGTCGAGCCCAAAGTGTTCTAGGTACATACTGGCCTACTCTGAGTCGGTTTCACTGGTTTTTTTCTGCATGCGGCTGTACAGGGTTGTTCGGTTAATGTTCAGGGCCCTGGCAACCTGGCTCATATTGTCGTTATACAGTTCCATGGCCTGTTGAATAATAGTGTCTTCAAGTTGCTCCAGCATCTGATCCAGCCGCAGTTCACCCGAAGCCAGCTGTTGTCGAATAGCCTCTTTACTAAACAGGGCATCGTCGGTATTTGTCAAATGGGCAGGAGGCGTGGCCTGTTCAAATTCTGCACATAGCTGATGCTGTGTAATGGTTTGAGCGGGATAGCGGGTACACAGGCGAATGACAACGTTACGCAGTTCACGTACATTGCCGGGAAAATCATAGGCAAGCCAGCTTCTGCGTGCGGCATCATCGAGTTTGACGGGCTTGAGTGATTCGCCGTAGAACTGCTGAAAATGGTTAAATAGCAACAGACTATCCTGCTCTCGTTCACGCACGGGCGGTAGCTGAATCTTCAATATACTCAGGCGATGGTATAAGTCTGCACGGAAGTGAGACTGCGCGACTCGCTGCTGCAGTGGCTGGTTTGTGGCTGCAATAATACGTGCTCTGGATTCAAGACAGCGGGTTTCACCCACGCGATAGAATTCACCACTCTCCAGTACGCGTAACAGTTTGGCCTGAAGTTCTACCGGCATTTCACCCATTTCATCCAGAAACAGAGTGCCGCCATCGGCTTCTTCGAAGAAACCCTTGCGTGCCCGGTCTGCACCAGTAAAAGCCCCTTTTGCATGGCCAAATAACTGTGATTCCAGTAGCTCGGGCGCGATGGCTGCGCAGTTGATGACCAGATAGGGTTTATCAGCCCGGGTGCTTTGCTGGTGCAATGCCCTTGCCACCAGCTCCTTGCCGGTGCCGGATTCACCCTCGATAAGTACCGGAAATACCGCGTCGGCAAACTGCTGTATCTGTTCTTTTAGCGCGCGAATTGCAGTACTTTCGCCAATGATGGGGTGAGAGTGCAGCTGGGATTGCTGACGCTGTTCCAGCTGCTTTAGCATCAGGTGGTGCTGTAAGCGGGTTTGTAAGAGTTGAGGGTCTGCTGGCTTGGGGATGAAGTCCACTGCGCCCAGGGTGAGCGCATGCTGCATATTGGACTGGTCACTCTGGCCTGAGAGTACCAGGATTTTCATCTGTGAATCATGGGCGAGGCACTCTTCGATCAGCGCAAAGCCCTCTTCCGGTGAGTGTGAATGCGGAGGCAGACCGAGGTCGACCAGGGCAAGATCCGGCTTTTTTGAGGCGTCAGCGAGTATTTTCCGAGCCCCGGCACGAGACTCGGCAATCATGACCTGGTAGTGCTTCTTTAGCAGGAAGCCCAGACTTTCCGAAATTAATGGATCATCATCGACCAGCAAAACAGTGGCTGGAGCGGCGAGGTCAGGTTCATCGCCAGGTGTATTGCCCATTCCCCTGAACCCTTTGAAATAATTCGAATTATTAGTTATTTATTAGACCTGAATTGCAGATTCGTCAATAATTAAGGCAATAAAGCTCATGTAGTAGCTGAAATCCGTAACGCCACTGCTGGAACCCAAAATGCTCACTATTATTCTCTATCAACCGGAAATTCCCCCAAATACCGGAAATATCATACGCCTGTGTGCCAATACGGGATTTGAGTTGCATCTGATCGAGCCGCTGGGGTTTGAGCTTGATGATAAAAAATGCCGTAGAGCGGGCCTCGATTATGCTGAGTTTGCTGCGGTGAAAAGCTGGCCGAGTCTGAGCGAATGTATCGAAGCGCTTAAGCCCGGACGCGTGTTTGCCTGCTCAACCAAAGGCACACAGAACTATACCGAGGCAGAGTATGTAGATGGTGATGCCTTTGTGTTTGGCCCGGAAACCCGAGGCCTGCCTGTGGAGTATCTTGAGTCATTGCCGAAGCAGCAGGTACTACGCATCCCTATGCGTGCAGAGAGTCGTAGTATGAACCTGTCAAATGCAGTTTCAGTGATTGTTTATGAAGCATGGCGCCAGCTGGGCTTCGTGGGTGCAAAAATCAGCTAGCATAGCCCCAGTAGCTACGATAATTTCACGATTGCGCAGTCCATCCTGGGAAAATATCACTATACGATAGAGAGCCAGGCGCGTCAGCGAGTTGATTCTATACTTTGACCTGTCGAGTCGTGCTGAGTCTGTAAACCTGTTGATATCAGCATGTCATGATATCTGATAGCTAGCAGGGATGGATAAGACGATGCACTACCTCAAACAGGAACTCTATGAGTTAATTCGTAAAGACGAAGAGATACTGGATTTTCTTCAGGGCTCAGGACTCGATGGCCTGTGGTTCTGGGATCTTGAAAACATAGATCATGAGTGGATGAGTCCAAAGTTCTGGCAGGTGCTGGGATATGACCCTGAGAAGCAGCAGCACCTGTCTGAAGAATGGCAGCATATCATCAATCAGGATGATTTATTGTTAGCCAGAGACAATTTCGAAAAACATTATCACAACCCTGAGCACCCTTATGATCAGGTAGTTCGTTATAAACACAGAAATGGTTCCACTGTTTATATTCGATGTCGCGGTATCGCAATACGCGATGAAAATGGAGTGCCAGTTAGAATGCTTGGTACACATAATGATATTACCGAACAGAAGGAACTGGAAAATAAATACAGAAGAAACCTCAGAGAGCTGGATCGTCTGTACGCAGATATCAAACTATCTTATGAAGAAAGTGAAAATCTTTTTGAGATGGCGCCAGACGCAATAATCAAGGTAGAGGAAGATGGCACGATAATTAAAGCCAATATACAGGCTTCAAATCTCTTTGGTTATAGTAAAGCTGAATTGCTGAAGATGAGAATATCGGATCTGATGCCAGTTGAACATCGTCATCACCATGAGAAGCATATGCAGCATTATTTCAGGAATGGTGGGCTAAGGCGTATGGGGAATGAGAGAGGCAAGCTGGAGGCAGTCAAAAAAAACCAGGAATTACTGGCAGTTGAGATTACCCTGAATTTGATAGACACACGCTATGGTAAGCGTGCATTAGCAACTATCCGGGATGTAACAGACAGGGAGGCGTTAATTGAAAAACTGGAAAATAAAATTCAGGAAAATAATAAGCTGGAGCAGATGACGCTCACTGATCCACTGACACAGCTTTATAATCGTCGATATTTCGACGAAGTGATAAGTAGAGAGTTTGAACGAAGTCGACGGCATGCTGAATCTTTATCGTTGATGATAGTTGATATCGACCATTTTAAGCAGGTTAACGATAAATATGGTCATGAAGCTGGCGATATAGCATTAAAGTATATTGCCAGCTTGTTGCGTGAACTGGTTAGATACTGTGATGTTGTCTGTCGCATTGGAGGAGAAGAATTTGCGGTCGTATTGCCTAATACTGATATTGAATCATCAATGGCATTAGCAGACAGGATCTGCTATGAAGCGGCAGATCACAAAGTTGTATTGACTGGGAAAGAATTTATAAAACTGACATTGAGTATAGGAGTGACCTGCCTGGTGGACGATGACGACGAAGTGACAGATATTTTTTCACGAGCTGATAGTGCCTTATATCATTCAAAGCAGCAGGGGCGTAATCGAATCACCAGCATCTGATTATTTGTCATGAGGTGTAATGCAGAATTAAATAGATACATGGATTCAGAATCCTACAATAGATTTTTTTCTTGTAGTTCCATATGCGGGAAGATGTGAATGTGCATTAGACGTGTAATGTCATTAAGCAAGTAAAATCCCCCCGCTTTTACATAACCATTTTATAAAAAACAGAAAAACATCAAAATGATGAGAAGTGATCATTTTGACTGACATGATGTTTTCAATATAAATATCTGGCCTGAAAATTGCCTCATATAGAATAGTGTTCATGCTATGGGGGCTATTATGGACTATATCAGTGCAATTGAGCGTTATCGTGATTACAAATCAGCTATACATGAGCTGATGTCCTCCATTGTTACAGGTATTTTCGACAAGAAACTGCTTACGGATGAGGCGAATCTGCACGAGGCGATGAGGTGGTTGCACCAGAACTACCCATTTGTGGAACTGATATTTACCCTTGATGCTGATGGTGTGCAAACCAGTGAAAATATTTCACATCGATGCAGTGGCATAAATCATAAGGCTGTTCTTGGAAAGGGCGTAGATAGAAAATATCGACCTTATTATAAGCAGGTGCGGAATAGTGATGATGTGATTGTTACTGAGCCCTACCTGTCAACATCGTCGCATAAATTATGCATTTCTTCTGCTGTTCGTTGTGTGGATGAAGTCGAAAAGTGTAGAGGCGTACTGGTTGTTGATATCGATCTGGCAGGTGCAATTGAGTTTCTAACAGGCGATCAGCGGAGAAAAAAATTCCAGCCATTCTTTCTGAGTTTCTATAGCCTTATCGTCGCAGGACTGTTTTCTGTTGTTCTGGTGTTACTGTTCTCTGCGGCTTCTGAAATAGGAAGCCTGTTCAAGGCAGATGAGATGGATATGATTCATCTAAAACCTTTCGGTATTATTATCTATCTGACACTGGCGCTGGCAATATTTGATCTCGGTAAAACGACGCTAGAGGAAGAAGTGCTAATGCATAAGGATATATTCAGGCATAGTTCGACGCGTCGTACGATTACACGTTTCATTGCCGCGATACTGATAGCGGTATCAATAGAATCATTGTTGCTCATGTTTAAATCGGTGCTTGGCTCGCCGGAATATCTGATGAATGCGGTAACGATGATGGCGGCAGCGATTGGCCTGTTAATTGGGCTTGGGTTATATGTGTATCTTGGTGCACGTGCTGAAGTTATGTTAACGCAAAGCAGTAAGCTGTCGAAAAATGAAATTCCTGTGGAATCGTCCTGAGAGAGCCTGGTATACGTAAGCGCCTTATAAGGCATGCGGGCATATCAATTTATGCGCCGCATGTTTTAACTATACGAATAATCAGGGGGCGGAATCTTTGTTACCTGTGATCATGGCCCTGACCAGATTTTCGCCATGTGCGAGGCTGGAAATCAGCACGCCTGCAATATGAAAGAACACCAGGAATAATGTGAAATTCGCGCTAGCTTCGTGTAGCTCTTCCCAGAATTCATCTTCTTCATCATGTTTTTCATTATCATGCTCATCGTACTCATCACCATCTGCATAGGCACTACTGATTAAAACGAGCTGAGTCTTCGCGGCTAGTGGCCCCAGGCCTTCTTCAACGGCGTACACTTTGAGGCCGGTATAGGAGGTCAGAATAATAGACGCAATGAGAGCGATGACCATCCAGCCACCGACTGGGTTGTGACCGTAGTAATGTTCAGGCTTACGTGTCGCCAGGCTTTTGAAATACTCTCTGACAGCTGACGGACCTTTTACAAAATCGTTAAAGCGGGCATGCCGGGTACCGACAAATCCCCAGATAATGCGACTCGTGATCAGCGCGATAATCAGATAGCCGCTATAAACATGAAGCGTTTCGCCGTCATCACCACTCAGGTAAGCAATGAAAAACAGGCTTGCGAGGCTCCAGTGAAAAATGCGTATAAACAGATCCCAGACCGGTATCTGAGTTATGTCGAGTGAATTCATGGTTACACCTGTAAGTAGCTCGGTTATGATCACAATATGCGGGCTTAAACGACTTGTCACAATGGACAAATGTGCTGTATGTCGGGCTTTGAGACATATGTCCTATGTGTAAATACACGGGAGGCTTCTTTGATAACGAGTGATAACCGAGATATTTATCTGATTCTGGTTTCAGGGCTGGTCGTACTTGCCAGTGGTGCAGATTTGCTAAGTGATATGCGTCATGGCGCATCGATGAGCCACCTGGTGCAGGAGGGTATTATTCTGTTGCTGTCTCTTGGCGCTGTATTATGGTTACTGACAGGCCTGCTACGTCAGCAACATGAAATAGAGCAACTTAAAAAGGCATTAGTTGAACAGCATGGGATTCGAGCTGAGCCTTATGTTGTGAATGCCAGGCAACAGCTGGGCGAGGTGATACATCAGCAGTTTGAAGACTGGTCACTTACCCCAAGTGAGCAGGAGGTAGGCTGGTTACTGCTAAAAGGGCTGAGTCTGAAAGAAATTGCCGTACTACGCGATACCCGTGAGAAAACCGTTCGACAGCAGGCCTCGTCAATTTACCGAAAGGCCGACTTGAGTGGGCGTCATGCATTTTCCGCGTGGTTCATCGAAGATATTCTATAGTTGCTTCATTTTTACCTGACAAATAAAAAACCCCCGAGCAGATCGGGGGTTTTTCTGGTGGCGATGTGCCAGCAGTTATTTCACCAGGCTAGTGTTCATTGTGCCAGGTAAACGAGGCATTGACTGTGCAGGGAACTCGCCGGTCAGGCCATTCAGGAAGGCAACAATATCAGCAGTCTGCTGCTCTGTCAGATCCTGGTTGAGCTGTGTTTTAGCCATAACCTTAACGGCTGTGTTGAGCTCTGCCACTTTACCATTGTGGAAGTAAGGCGCTGTCAGAGCGATGTTACGCAGTGTTGGAATGCGGAACATATGTGCATCAGCCTTGTCGCCGGTGACCTCTTCACGGCCTGTGTCAGCCATAAAGTCATACTGCTTTGTGTATTCATTGTCGGTGAAGGTTGGGAACTTCATCAGTACCGGTGTACCAATTTCCACACCCTGCTGACCATTGAATGCCGGGCCACTGTGACAGGAAGCACAACCAATGTCCGCAAACAGCTTCATACCCCGTTGCTGTTGTGCATCTAATGCCTCTTTGTCGCCTTTGACAAAGCGATCGTAGGGGCTGTTCGGTGTAATTAGCGTACGTTCGTAGGCTGCGATTGCCTTGGCGGCCTGGTCGATCGTCATTTCAGCATTACCAAAAGCATTCTTGAACATCGCACGGTAACCGTCATACTGGCGAATGCGCTCCATCACGCTGTCGTGGTCCTTCATACCCATTTCAATCGGATTGGTCATCGGGCCCTTGGCCTGGTCTTCCAGGGTATTGGCACGGCCATCCCAGAACTGGGTAGAATAAAAAGCCGCATTCCATACCGTCGGTGCGCTACGCCCACCAACCTGGCCATGGACACCCATAGACGTAGGACGGCTGTCATCTCCCCCTTCCATTACGTTGTGGCAGGAGTTGCAGGAAACTGTGCCTGTGCTGGAAATGCGAGGGTCAAAATAGAGTGTTTGTCCCAGCTTCACCTTGGCTTCTGTTGTGGGATTATCAGCGGGTGCAGGAGCGACTTCAGGCAGAGCCTGCCATTGTGCTGATGCACTGCCAGCGCCAAGAACAGCAGCTAAGATTATGATTTTCTTCATGTTTATACCTTTTCCAGTTGTCTACTGGGGGTATAATAGTAGAATCCACTAATATTTATCAAATTGATTATTGCTATGCGTATAATAGATAAAATATATAGTTGATCGAGCTCAATCGGGTAGATTATTTCGACGGCGGTTTGCCATCCCATTTAAATGTCGACAGGAGTGGCTGAATTTACCTGTGTGGGCGGCTGTTTTAGCGTTATTCGGATTTTGCTTCGCGAGTTAACAGGTCATGTACCGCATCACGAGGTGCCTTGCCCTCATAGAGTACGGCATAAGTCTGCTCGAAGATGGGCATGTCCACCTGATGCTGTTGTGCCAGCTTCCAGGCTTCGCGTGCGGTTTTTACGCCCTCGACCGCCTGTCCAATACGATCGCGTGCCTGCTCGATGCTAAGGCCTTCTGCAAGCGCTAAACCCATACGACGGTTTCGGGACTGATCGTCGGTACAGGTTAATACCAGATCCCCCAGCCCGGCGAGGCCCATAAAGGTTTCAGCATGGGCTCCCATGGTAAGTCCAAGGCGCATGATCTCTGCAAGGCCGCGGGTTATTAGCGCCGCACGGGTGTTGGCACCAAACCCTAGCCCATCAGCAATACCGGCCGCGATAGCCAGTACATTCTTGAGTGCCCCGCCCAGTTCTACACCGGTCATGTCTTCCGAGGTATAAACTCTGAAGTTGCCGTAATGCAGATAGCTGGCTACATGATCGGCCATCGTCGTGGTGCTGGCTGCGACGGTAACCGCTGTGGGCAGGTCTCTGGCGACTTCTCCGGCAAAGGTGGGGCCGGAAATAACAGCTATCTGGCTGCACTGGGGTAGCATCTCATTAACAATCTGGTGGATCAGCTTTCCACTGTGCTCTTCCAGGCCTTTGGTTGCCCAGACGATCGCCTGCTCGGGCTTAATATCGGCGCTAATCTGTTTGAGAAAATCGCGGATGGCATGACTGGGAATAGCAAGTAGTAAGGTATCAGACTGCTTAACCAGGGAATGCAGGTCAGACTCAAAGCCCAGGTTGTCGGGCAAGGGAATACCCGGCAGGTAGATCTGATTGACACGGTTCTTCTGCATCGCCTGCAGGTGCTGTGATGAGATGTCCCAGAGCACCACGGGCTGTTGTGCCCGTGCTAGCTGGATAGCCAGTGCTGTACCCCAGGAGCCGCCACCGAGGACGGCTATTTGCCGAGTTTCACTCATAAGCCGTGGTCCGGCAGCCTAGTGTGAAGAACCTGCCTGTTGAGCCTGTTGTTGCTGATGTTGCATAAACAGGGCATTAAAGTTGACGGGTGACAGTAATAGCTGCGGGAAGCCGCCCTTACCAATCAGATCTGAAATCGCTTCGCGGGCATAAGGGAAGAGGGTTTCAGGGCAGTAAGCACCGAGCATACCGGCCATTTGCTCCTGTGGGAAACCGGACATCTGGAACAGACCAGACTGCTTGACCTCGACCAGGAAGGCGGTCTTGTCACCCTGCTTGGCAGTAACAGTCACCGTGAGAGTAACTTCATGCAGGTTTTCAGCCACTGCTTTGGTTTCGGTATTCAGCTGTACGTTGATTTCGGGCTTCCACTCTCCATCTGTAAAAACGGAAGGTGCATTGGGTGATTCAAAGGACACGTCCTTGAGGTAAATTTTCTGTATAGCAAACTGTTGCTGATTCTGTTCTTCGCTCATGTTGTAAACCTGATTTTAAATATTTTGATTAATCCATGACAGCAGGCTGTGCTGATCCAGTGCTCCTGACACCCGCGCCGTCTCTTTGCCTGCGGAGAATACCACTAAAGTGGGAATGCTGCGAATCTGGTAACGGGCTGCCAGGGCCTGTTCATTCTCCGTATTGATTTTTAACAGGCGAGCAGCAGGCTCAATCCTGGCGGCTGCCTGCTGAAAAGCAGGGGCCATCATCTTGCAGGGGCCACACCAGCTGGCCCAGAAGTCGACGACGAGCGGTGTGTCATTTTTTAGCAGGAAGCGCTCGAAGCTACTGCTAGTGACTTCAAGTGCCAGACCCTGGAACAGTGGTGAATGGCATTTGCCACAATTCGCCTGACTGGCGTCACGGTCACCGGGAATACGATTGAGAGCCTGGCAGTGTGGGCAAACCAGCTGCATCTGATTCAGCCTGCGGCGATCAGAGGGTCAAGTTCGCCACGGTCATCCATGGCAGCCATGTCATCATAACCACCGACATGGGTGTCGCCGATAAAAATTTGTGGAACGCTGGTGCGACCCGAGCGCTGCTCCATTTCCTGGCGAGTATCCGGGTCATCGTTCACATTAATCAGGGTAAATGCCACATTCTTGCTTTCCAGCAGCTGTTTGGCCCAGCCACAGTAGGGGCAGAAAGGAGCGTAATAGACGGTAATATCTGCTTGTGCCATGGTCTGCTTACTTCTTGGAAATGGGCAGGTTAGCGCTGGCCCAGCCAATCATGCCACCGGCCAGGTTGTTAACCTTCTCAAAGCCCTGCTTGCTCAGGGTACGGCAGGCTGAGTTGGAGCGGCTGCCTGAGCGGCAATACGCCAGAATTGGTCTGTCGCGGTATTTATCCAGCTCCCCAATCCGCTTGTTCAGACTGGACATGGGGATATGGATGGCTTCACGGAGATGCCCGGACTGGTATTCGTTCGATTCTCGGACATCGAGGATTACCACGTTATCATCATTTAGCAGGCGCACTGCATCGTTGACATTTAACTGAGTCACATTGCTCATGCGAATGTCAATTTCAGTCTTGATAATCAGTGCTGTGATTACGGCAAACGCAGACACCAGAATGAGGTGGTTGCCGGCAAACTCAATCAATTGAGCCATTGAAAAAACTCCAGTTAAAAAATACGAGGCCCCTGGCTACGCTGGGTAGACAGAGGCCTATTATATCCTGTTCGCTGTTGCCCTTAAACCGGGCAGATTACACAGAGATAAACAAATATCCTGAATTATTCATCCAGTGGACGCTGTGAGCAGAAGACTTCCTGCATCATGCCAATCAGGCGCAGGGTGCGTGCATCACCAACCCGGTAAAATACGCGATTTGCGTCTTTACGTGAAGCCAGGATCCCCTTGTCACGAAGTATTGCCAGATGCTGGGAAATATTGCTCTGGGATGTACCCACATTGTCGACAATGTCCTGTACGCTGACTTCCTGATCCTGCAATGTGCATAGAATCTTCAGGCGAAGTGGGTGTGACATGGCTTTTAATGAGCGGGAAGCACGATCAATATCTTCTTCTCGCGTCATCAACAGGGTTTCTTCTTCAACATTTGCAACCATTTTTCGACCTTCCTGATGAATATGCATTCACTTATATTAGTAAACTGCCATAAAATGATACATACTTTTTAACTGAAAAAAATGTTTAGATCCAGCATTTTTTAATTTAAATTTGGACTAGCTGGTCTGCAGTATCAGCAGTAAACACTAAAAACCCTCTAGATTCAATAATATGTATAAATTACGTTGGTTAAAACACATTATGCTGGCAGGCCTGCTGTTGCTGCCCGTGGTGACATCTGGAGAGACTCAGGAGGACTACGAAGTCCGTCTGCAAGAGATTCGGGAAAGAATTGCAACTGTTTTATCCGGGCTAGATGAGAATCGAAGCAAGCGGGATTCGGTCCGCGATGAATTAAAAAAACTGGAGATAACAATTGCCAGAACGGCAAAGTCACTGAGAATTACACAGCGAAAGCATACAAAATCCGTAAAAAAGCTTAAAAATACCAAAAAAGCGCTTAAGGAGCTTAATCGTAGCCTGACTAAACAGCGTGATATTCTGGCTGATCAGCTGCGATCGGCCTATGCAATGGGGCAGCAGCCACATCTGAAGATGATTCTGAATCAGCAGGACCCGGCTGAAATGGGCCGGGCGATGCTCTACTACAACTATCTCAATCAGGCACGTAGTGCTGAGATCAAGCAGTTTCTGTCCAGTATTGAGCAGCAGAAAGCATTGCAGCGTGAAGTGGAAGACACCAGTCGTGAGCTGGCCGAGCTGGTTGAGCGCAAAGCCAGTGAAAAGCGCAAGTTAACCCGCAATCGCAATAATCGTAAACAGTTACTGGCGCGGATTAATACAGATATCGAGCAGCAACAGGTGGCCTTGCAGGATCTTGAGTCCAGCCGAACACGCATTGAAAGTCTGCTGGAATCGCTGGGTGAGCTGCTGGCAGATATTCCGGCTGAGCCCCATGCCCAGAAACCGTTTGGTGATCTCAAGGGACAACTGCCCTGGCCAGTTAAGGGTAAGTTCCGTGCTCGCTACGGAACTGCCAGACAGCAGGGTGATCTGACCTGGCAGGGCGTGGTGATCGATGCAGATTACGACACACCAGTCCGAGCCGTGAGTCATGGCCGGGTGGCGTTTGCCGACTGGCTACAGGGTTATGGTTTTATAACGATCATCGACCATAACGACGGCTTTATGAGTCTTTATGGCTATACCCAGGAGCTGTATAAAAGCGTCGGTGACTGGGTGGAAAGTAGCGAGGTGATTGCAACCGTGGGAGATAGTGGCGGGCAGCAGACATCTGGCTTATATTTTGAAATACGAAAACAGGGAAAACCCGTCAACCCGAAGTTGTGGTGTTCAAGCCAGGTGCAGCACCTGGCATTACAGGATAACTAATCGCAAATCTGTCCAGCCATGCGTGATGTCTGCACTGAGCAATGCGAAATCAAAATAACCGTTGAAGATACCCCCGGAGGGAGCGACATGAACAGGAGTCGTCAATGAATTACGGCAGACCGTTGCAGCTATTTGGTGTCAGCATACTTTGCCTGATTGTGGGCCTGTCAGCCCAGGCGTCAGATAAAGTCAGTGAAGATGCCGAGCAGAACTTACGCCAGATAGTACCACTGGATGAAATACGTAACTTCTCGGATATTCTCGCCAGAATCAAGGCAGATTATGTAGAAGAAGTCAGCGATAAGGAACTGCTTGAGAATGCAATTCGTGGCATGTTGTCCGGGCTCGATCCACACTCATCTTATCTCGATCCAGATGAATATAAAGAACTGAAAATTGGTACCACCGGACAGTTCGGTGGACTGGGTATTCAGGTGGGAATGGAAGACGGGTTTGTAAAAGTGATTTCACCTATTGATGATACGCCCGCCTATCGAGCGGGACTGAAAGCGGGTGATCTGATTATTCGACTTGACCAGAAGTCTGTGAAGGACATGAGCCTGAATGATGCCGTGCGTGTGATGCGAGGTAAGCCCGGTACCAGTATCGAACTGAGTGTGATACGTGAAGGCAAGGAGGAGCCGATTAAGTTCATCGTTGAACGGGCAATCATAAAAGTTAAAAGTGTAAAAAGTCAGTTGCTGGAACCTGGCTTCGCCTATATTCGGGTAAGTACATTTCAGGCTAAAACAGCCAGTCATTTGCGTGCAGCGATTAGTAAAATGCAACAGCAGAACGAGAAGCCACTGGATGGTCTGATACTGGACTTACGAAATAATCCAGGCGGTGTGTTAAATGCCGCAGCCGATGCTGCAGATCTGTTTATTGAAGACGGAAAACTGGTGTATACCGAAGGACGTATTGATGAATCACATTTTGAATTTAATGCCAGCAAAGGGGATATGCTTGATGGTGCGCCGATAGTGGTACTGATCAATGCGGGTTCAGCATCTGCATCCGAAATTGTTGCAGGTGCATTGCAGGATCATCAGCGTGCCATTGTTATGGGGCAGAAGTCATTTGGTAAAGGCTCTGTGCAAACCATTCAGGAATTACGCAATGGCGGCGCGGTTAAATTCACCACGGCCAGATACTTCACGCCAAACGGTCGCTCGATACAGGCACAGGGGATTGAGCCAGATATCCTGTTAAAAGACATGGTGGTGACCATGGAGAAAGACGCAAAAGCGGATCAGCTAAAAGAATCAGATCTTAGCGGACACCTGATAAACCCCGATAATGCGAAGAAAAAAAGCAGGAAAGAAGAGCTGAAGTTAGACAAACAGGATCTCGCCGAGTCTTTACGAAAAGATTATAAAATCCATGAGGCATTGAATCTGCTCAAGGGGATGCACATTATGTCGAGGCGTAATCAACCATTACCCGGGGCCGGAGAGGACGATGAGTAAAGTACTGGTGCCACTAGCGCAGGGCTGTGAAGAGCTGGAAGCAATAACGATTACAGACTTGCTGGTAAGGGCCGGTATAGAAGTGATCACGGCGGGCCTTGATGACAAACCGGTTGTTGCCTCGAGAGGTACAACCATTATGCCGTTAACCAGCATCGACAGGGTTATGGGGCAGTCATTTGATATGGTTGTGTTACCCGGAGGCTTGCCTGGCGCTGATCATTTGCGAGACCACCCAGGCGTGCAATCAATTTTGAAACAGCATGCACAGAATGGTGCCTATGTAGCGGCAATTTGTGCAGCACCAAAAGCGCTCGCGCAGGCTGGCTTGTTAGAAAATAAAACGGCGACAGCTTATCCGGGTGTTCTTGATGCGCTTGAACTAACATCAACAAAGGTTTCCAGCAAGGCAATCGAAATAGATGGAAAGATTGTGACATCACGTGGACCGGGCACAGCAATGGATTTTGCGTTGTGTCTCATCGAGCTGATCGAAGGAGCAGATAAGCGCAAGCAGGTAGAGGATGGCCTTGTGCGTTAGGCTGTGTCGGTGTCGCCTTTCTGGCGTCGCCATTCAAATAGAAATAACGCCAGTGAATGACTCAGGTTCATCGAGCCATTCACACCAAACATCGGTAAATGAATAGATGCCTTGCATATTTGCAATAGTTCATCGCGTACGCCCCTGGACTCATGACCAATAATTATTCCGTCGCACGATGTAATATTCTGTTGATACATGTTTTTTGAGTGCTCAGTGATTTCGAGCGAAAAAAGTGATTGATAGCGGTGCCTGTTTTGTAAAAATAATTCCAGCGTCGAGGCTTCAATTTCGATATGCCTGTCTGTACTGCGTGCAAGGCGGCTGAGTTTTTTATGACGGGTATCCAGTTCGCTGTCGAGAAGAATCACTTTCTGGCAACCAGCAGCATCTGCAACACGCAGTATACTGCCGAAGTTTTCCGGTGTTTGAATGCCATCACAGATGATCGTCGGCCCATTGAAACGTGTATTAGTTGATTGTCGTTGATGCAGTGATCCGCCGCGTATCTGGGTGTCATTTTCTGGCATGGTTAGATGCTTTTATCCTCGGCTTCAGCCTTTTGCCAGTTCTGAAGTTTACGCCACAAGGTAGACTTGTTAATCCCCAGTATGCTGGCGGTTTGTTCACGATTGCCACTACATTTGTCCAGAATTTTATAGATGTATCGTTTTTCCAGTTCTTCAAGACTGGGTGTGTCAGCATCAATGCCGGTCGATTGTTCGGTGGACATTAACGAATGGTCGATGTGCATGACAGGGCCATCGGATAATGCAACACTGCGCTCAATAAGATTACGTAATTCCCGGATATTGCCTGGCCAGCGATAGCCGTGAAGTTGCGAAAGAGATGCGTCATCGAAGCCGGAAATATTTCGCTGATAACGTTCGGTAAATTCCTGCGTAAAATGCGATATGAGAAGATCAAGATCGTCTTCACGATCTCGTAAAGGTGGCATCAGAATTTTCACAACATTAAGTCGATGATAGAGGTCATGGCGGAATTGGCCCTGTTCTATCATGTCTTCAATGTTTCGGTTGGTAGCTACCACAAAGCGTACATCGATATCGATGGGTGTAATCCCGCCAACACGGGTAATGGTCTGTGCCTGTACAGCACGCATGAGCTTCATCTGCATGCTGTCAGAAATATTGCAGATTTCATCAAGAAAAATCGTACCGCCGCTGGCAACTTCCAGCAAGCCCTGCTTGGTGTGGGTTGCGCCGGTGAAGGCGCCTTTTTCATGACCGAAAAGCTCACTTTCAAGCAGAGTGTCGGTGAGTGAGCCACAGTCAATAACAATAAAGGGCTGATCGGAAAAGTCTGAATGATTATGTAATGCATGGGCCACCAGTTCCTTACCGGTTCCCGATTCGCCTTCGATTATTACGTTGCAACGAATGTCAGAAATCTTATCAATGATTTCGTAGATGCGTTGCACAGCAGGTGAATTGCCGATCATGCCAAACTGATCCTGCTTGTCGACGAGTCTCGGGCGTTTCTGTTTTTCGAGTTTGCGCTGAGCAGACTGATGCAGAACGTCATCGACCTGCTGCAATAACTGGTCGATGTCGTATGGTTTTTTTATGAAGTCTGTTGCGCCAAGTTTAAGTGCGCGAATGGCGTTATCTTCAGTGGAATAACCGGTGATCATTATGACTGGCAACTCGATATCAGTCTGGCGTATAGACTCGAGCAATTCAAGCCCCGACATGCCCGGCATGCTTAAATCGGTAATAACCAGGCTGCTGCCGTGATCACGAATATCTGTCAGGGCTTCTACGGGTTCTCTGAAAACCTGAACGTCATACTCGCTGTCTCGGGTAAAACGACGAAACAGGTCACCTGCTGTCACATCATCATCTATAAAATGTACGCGCTTTTCGCTCATGTCGCGT
>JBFHWF010000005.1:0-66602 GCA_041589175.1 Gammaproteobacteria bacterium | reverse complement strand
GGCCTCACTGATAATGCAGCCATTTCTGGCAATATCGGCAGCCAGCTGTGTATTCGACTTCGGGTAAATGGTATGCAGGCCATTGGCCACCACGGCAACGCTTCCTGCGATACCCTGTAGTGCACCAGTATGGCAGGCTGCATCTATTCCGCAGGCCAGCCCACTGGTAATGGTAATGCCTGCATTCGACAGGTGTTCTGCGAAATCACTGGCTGTCTGCCGACCAGCTGCTGTTGGTGTGCGGCTGCCGACCATGGCGAGTTGAGGCTGATTGAGGTAATCCGGGTCACCTATATAAAAGAGAGCAAAGGGAGGGTCGTTTATTTCACGTAAGCTTTGCGGGTAGTCAGGCTGATCATAGAAGAGAATGCCGTGGCCCGGGTGAGATAGCCAGGCCAGTGCACGGCTGATATCCTGCTCAGCGTTGAGCTGTTGGATCCCGATGTCGTCGACGTTGAGTGCTTTCAGCCGGGATACGCTGGCTTCGCGGATGTGTCGTGCATTTGTGAAGTGCTGCACGAGTGAAATACACTGTTGTCGGGGGAGCTTGCTATGAATGAGTGCCAGGCGGCTTTCCAGTTCGCAATCTGAAAGTGTGTCCACGGATGAGGCCACGATATTGTCCCTGCAGGTTAGAGTTGGTGACGTGAGTGACAGTTAGTCGGTGTCAGAGTTGCCAGTGTAATAGCAGGTGAAAGAGTAAGGCAAGCAGCCAGAGAAAAGGGAGAGAGGTTGCTGGCCCCTAATCCGTTAGGCAGCCAGCTCAAGGTCAAACTTCGTTATTATTGTTATTATCTGGGTCTTTCCACCTTATCAAGCTTGCTGATTGTGCGGGTGGATTTGAGAATCAGGCCATAGCTGACGTCGTCGAAAACCTTAAACAGCATCATAATGCCGCTACGTTCATCGGGCAGCATGATTTCGAGTTTCTTGTCGTCGCCGCGCTTGACGCTGGTCTTGTCGAGGAAGCGATCACGGGTAAGCCCGCCAAACTGGTAGGTTGCCAGCAGGTGGCCAACTTCCAGGTTGTGGTTGCTGCCACGGTTAATTACGGCAATCTGGTGCTTCGCAATTGAGGAAATGGCGTCGAACAGGGAAATCACCTGGCCATAAACGGGTTTCTCGGGCAGCTTGGGGTAGTATTGCTGATCGATAGCGCCCTTGTCGGTGGGTAGCAGGCGATCACCCAGCAGTACTTCTCGGGTCGTCTTCGTTAGAATTGCAGTGGACGGGTCACCGAAGTTAGTAATCTTGGCCTGGCCAGCATAGACAATTTCGTAGCCCAGCAGGTCGCCGCTTTCAGGGTCAATCAGACGGTTGCCACGGCGGAATACGCTATAGCGTACGCGTTCCTTGTCGAGTTCGCCGCGTACATAAACCTTGTTGTCGGAGCCGAGCACCAGGTGGTCATCATCGCTGCCGACAATGTAGGGTGCGTCATCCCAGACGTCGGAATTAACCACACGAGGGCGTGTGAGGAATTGACGAATGGCATCTGCAGGAATACTGGGAATGGCTTCGCTCAGGCTCTGGCGATGAATACTGGGTGTTAACTTGACCACCTTGCGGCCAGACATATCGGTAGTTTCACGGCGTAGTACACCGTCTTCGGGGCGTGCTACGGAAATGCGGGGCATCCCGTCAACGTAAATGAGGGTGAGGATGTCACCAGGAAAAATCAGGTGTGGATTCTGGACCTGGGGGTTACGTTGCCAGATTTCCGGCCAGTACCAGGGGTCTTTGAGGAACATGCTGGCGATATCCCACAGGGTGTCGCCTTTTTTCACTACGTATTCACTGGGGTAGTTGGCCGTCAGTTGAACTGGCTTCGGAGCTTCTGTCGTGGCAGCAACGGGTGCCTCGCTTGATGCAATGGTTCCGCTCTTCTGCTGGAAAGCCTCTTCATCAGCGACAGTGTCCTGACGGGGCTGGCTGCTGCATGCAAACAGGGTCATCGCCGATGCGAGTATGACGGCAAGGCGGCCATAGTGGTTCCGACGTGCATTTATATCCAAGGTTTGATCCCCATATATATCCGTGGTTTTCAAGAGTTTAGCCGATATACTTGAATTAATGAAGTAAGTTTGGTCAGTAATTGAAAGATAATAGACATTATTTCCCAAAATTGCAGGTGAAATGTAAAATAGGCACTCAATCAAGGTGAGGCATTATGGCAGTACTGGAAATACTTAAATTCCCCGATGAGCGCTTACGCACCCAGGCGAAGCCCGTTGATGAGGTTACAGACGAGATTCGTCAGCTGGTCGATGACATGTTTGAAACCATGTATGCCGCCCCGGGAATCGGGCTGGCGGCAACCCAGGTGAATGTGCACAAGCGCATCGTCGTTATCGACGTCTCTAAAGAAAATGATCAGCCACTCTGTCTGATTAACCCCACGATCGTTGCCAGAGATGGGATTGAGCAGTATGAAGAAGGCTGTCTATCGGTGCCGGGTATTTACGAGACAGTTGAGCGAGCCGAGCATATTAAAGTGAAGGCGCTGGATCGTGATGGCAATGAGTTTGAACTGGAAACCGGAGACCTGCTGGCAATTTGCATCCAGCATGAGCTGGATCACCTGGAAGGCAAGCTGTTTGTTGATTACCTGTCGCCACTGAAGCGTAACCGCATCAAGAAAAAGCTGGAAAAACACTATAAAACGGCGGATATGTAGTGAGTGACAGTCCATCATTGAACGTTATTTTTGCGGGCACCCCCGACTTCTCTGTGGCGCCATTGCAAGCGCTAATCGCATCTGAACATCGGGTCGTCGGTGTTTTTACTCAGCCGGATCGCCCTGCAGGCCGTGGCCGTAAACTCACCCCCAGTCCGGTCAAAGCCTGTGCGCTGGCACATAATATTCCCGTGTTTCAGCCAGAAAAACTCAAAGCAGAGGAAGATCAGCGACTGGTGAGCCAGCTCGATGCAGATCTAATGGTGGTGGTTGCCTATGGCATCATTCTGCCTCAGGCGGTGCTGGATATGCCGCGACTGGGCTGTATTAACATACATGCATCCCTGTTACCTCGCTGGCGAGGTGCGGCACCCATTCAGCGCAGTATTCTGCAGGGAGATACCGAAACCGGCATCACCATTATGCAGATGGATGCCGGGCTGGATACGGGAGACATGCTACTGAAGCTCAGCTGCAGGATAGAGGAAACAGATACCGGAAGTACGCTACATGATCGCCTGGCCGGGCTGGGAGCCGAGGCGCTGATGCAGGCATTGCCGGGTATAGCATCGGGGCAGCTCAACGCAGAGAAGCAGGATGACAGTCTCGCAACCTATGCACATAAACTCAGTAAAGCGGAGGCGTTGATAGACTGGACGCAGCCTGCAGAGCGTATTCGCCGTCAGGTTCAGGCATTTAATGCATGGCCAGTTGCTCAGAGTCCGATTGATCTCAGGGGGCAGGGTAAGTCAGAGATGTTACGCATCTGGCAGGCAGAGGTTTTACCTTCGGCCGGTAATCTATCGCCGGGAGAAGTATTACAGTCAGGTCGTGAGGGTGTGGATGTGGCTACTGGTGACGGTGTATTGCGTTTGCTCAGGGTGCAGGCTCCCGGTAAGAAGCCGATGGACGTGAGTGATTTTACCAATGCCATCGATCTCACGGGTCGAGTGTTTGGTCAATAATGTCAACGGGTGCTAAACAGACAGAGTCTGGCTCAAACGAATCCATTGCAGCCAGACAGGTCGCGCTACGTATATTGCTTGCCGTATTAAGGGATGGTTCTTCCCTCAGTAGTCTGGATGCTATTAGTGCGTCACTAGAGCCAAGGGATGCTGCATTTGCGCGGATGCTCAGCTATGGCGTGTTGCGTTACCTGGTGCGCTTACAGGCCCAGCTCGGGCTATTGATGCAGAAAAAGCTCAAATCCAAAGATCAGGATATCGAACTGATCCTGCTGCTTGCACTATTTCAGTTGCAATATACCCGAGTGCCAGACTATGCCGCTGTTGATGTTGCGGTGAAACAAACGCGCAAATGCAAGAAAAACTGGGCGGGTAAGCTGGTGAACGGTGTGCTACGAAATTTTCTGCGCCAGCATAAGACTCTGGACGAGAAACTAACGGGCACTGATGCAGACTTCGCGCATCCACAGTGGATGCTGGATCGAATTCGTGAGGACTGGCCTCAACACTGGCGGCAGGTTGTCTCAGGCAATAATACACAGCCACCGATGAGCCTTCGGGTAAATCTTTCTAAAATCTCACTTGATGACTATGTGCTGGAATTGCAGAAAGCCGGTTTCGCATTTACATCACTAAAAGGTATGGACGCGTGCCTGATACTTGAAGCTGCAGTAGATGTGTGCCAGCTGCCCGGATTTGAAATGGGATACGTATCGGTGCAGGATGCTGGCGCACAGCTGGCGGCCATGTTACTAGATCCACAGGCAGGTGACGCTGTGCTTGATGCTTGTGCGGCACCGGGTGGAAAAACGGCGCACCTCTATGAGCGACAACCTGATATTACATTAACTGCGGTAGACATTGATGAGCAACGATTACAGCGGGTACAGGAGAATGCAGAGCGTCTTGGATTTAAAGCAGCATTAAGCGTTGCAGATGCTACTCAATTGAGTGAATGCTGGTCGGAGCCGGTTTTTGACTGCATCCTGCTGGATGTGCCCTGTTCGGCCAGTGGCGTTATTCGTCGACACCCTGATATTAAACACCTGCGTCGAGAGGAAGATCTGCAAGTGCTGGTGGAGTTACAGCAACGTATATTGCAGAGCGGCTGGAAGCTGTTAAAGCCAGGTGGTCGATTGTTGTATGCGACATGTTCATTATTCAGTTGTGAAAACGAATTACAGGTTGCGGCGTTTTTACAGCAACAGCCAGATGCAACATTACTTGAAATGCCTGTAACTTTTGATGACTGTGGGCTGTTAGAGAATATACAGCGCCGGGAGGCAGGTATCCAGCTGCTGCCGCTAACACCGGTGAGTGATGGTTTCTACTATGCTCTACTGGGTAAGAAAGGTGAATAAGTCGATAAACCGCTGGAATCTGCTGTAGAAAGGCGTACACTTCGCGGCAGATGTCACCTGAAAACATATAAGACGTACTTATGAAAATTCTGATTCTGGGTGCAGGCCAGGTCGGCTCGTCCGTCGCCTCCAATCTGGCATCTGAAGCTAACGATATCACCCTGGTCGATAATCGACAGGATGTGCTGCACGAACTACGTGACCGTCTGGATATACAGACCGTGACGGGGAATGCGGCGCATCCAAATATTCTTGAGCAGGCGGGCGTGCAGGATGCTGATATGCTGATTGCAGTGACCAATAGTGATGAAGTTAATATGGTTGCCTGCCAGGTCGCCTGGACACTACACCACACGCCAACCAAAATTGCGCGTATTCGCTCTGCTCAGTATCTCAAACACAATGACCTGTTCCGTGGTAATGCTGTACCAATAGACGTCATCATCAGTCCTGAAGAAATAGTCACTAATTATATCTTTAATATTATCGAATACCCCGGTGCGTTACAGGTACTGGACTTTGCGGACGGTAAAGCCGTTCTGGTTGGTCTTCGCGCATACTATGGTGGTCCACTTGTCGGGCATCAGCTGAGTGATCTGCCGAAACATACACCGGGTACTGACACGCGGGTGGCAGCAATTTACAGACGTGGTCGAGCCATTATTCCAATGGGTCATACGGTGATAGAAGCGGGTGATGAAGTGTTTTTTATCGCCGCCCGCGAAGATATACGTGTCGTTATACGTGAGCTACGTAAACTCGATAAGCGCAATAAGCGTATTATTATTGCAGGTGGCGGCAATATCGGTAAGCGACTTGCGGAACGTCTCGAAGAGCGCCATCAGGTCAAGATTGTCGAGCGTGACCCCAGGCGAGCACATCATTTGTCGCAGAGTCTTAACAAGTCTGTGGTGTTAATGGGTGACTCAGCTAACGAAGAATTGCTGCTGGAAGAAAATATCGACAGTATGGATGTATTCTGCTCGGTGACGAATGATGACGAGGCAAACATACTCTCTGCGATGTTGGCCAAGCGTCTCGGTACACGTAAGACGATGTCGTTGATTAATCGACCCGCCTATGTTGATCTGATGGAAAACCAGGAAGCGATAGATGTTGCGATATCGCCAGAGCAGGTTACCATCGGCGCACTACTGACCCATGTGAGGCGTGGTGATATCGTGGCGGTGCACTCATTGCGTCGCGGTGCCGCAGAAGCCATTGAGGCAATCGCCCATGGCGATGAAAAGACATCCAAGGTAGTGGGGCGATCAATAGAGCAGATCGAGTTGCCAGAGGGGTCGACTATCGGCGCAATTGTGCGGGGTGATCAGGTAATTATCGCGCATCATGATACGGTTATTGAGTCGGAAGATCATGTCATCATGTTTATGATTGATAAGCGTAAAATTCACGATATCGAGCACCTGTTTCAGGTGAGTGTGACATTTATCTAAGGTAAGCGATTTGCACTTTACGGTCATACAACGCATCTCCGGTATTTTGCTGATGCTCTTCAGTCTGACGCTGGTACCTCCAATACTGGTAGATTTTCTCTATCAGGAAAATACCTATCAGTCATTTTTGACGTCCTATTTCCTGTTGATGGGTACGGGGCTATTGATCTGGTTGCCTGTTAAAAACGTTAAGAAAGAACTACGACTCCGAGACGGATTTCTAGTTGTCGTTATGTTCTGGCTGGTATTGAGTCTATCGGGTTCATTGCCGTTTATCTTGAGTGAGCAACTTGAGATATCTATTACTGATGCTGTGTTCGAATCAATATCCGGGCTGACAACAACGGGCGCAACCGTATTGACGGAACTGGATGAGCTTCCGCATTCGATACTGTTTTATCGTCAAATGCTGCAATGGCTTGGCGGCATGGGAATTATCGTGCTGGCAGTCGCAATACTGCCGATGCTGGGCGTCGGTGGTATGCAGCTGTACAAGGCTGAAACACCGGGTCCGATTAAAGATACAAAATTAACGCCGCGTATAACCGAAACTGCAAAAGCACTCTGGTATATTTATCTGGGATTGACAGTGTTATGCGCGGTATCTTACTGGTTTGCCGGTATGAATGTGTTTGATGCCATCAGTCATAGTTTCTCGACCGTTGCTATCGGTGGTTTTTCTACACATGATGAAAGTCTGGGTTATTTTAACAGCACCACGATTGATATCGTTGCTATTGTTTTCATGTTTCTGGGCGGCGTGAACTTTGCCTTGCATTTCATAGTTTTTAGAAGCTGGAATCTAAAATCCTATTTCAGAGATACAGAATTCAAAGTTTATTTTAGCGTGCTACTTCTAGTATCGATAATTACCGTGAGCTATCTACAGTTTAGTGGTGCAACTGAAAGTCTGAATGAATCTCTGGTACAGGGTGTGTTTCATGTTGTGTCGATAGGAACAACAACCGGTTTCGCGGCATCTGAATACTACTTGTGGCCTACATTTTTACCCGTGCTGTTACTGTTTACCAGCTTTATAGGTGGGTGTGCCGGCTCCACGGGTGGTGGCATGAAAGTTATAAGAATTATTCTGCTGCTCAAGCAGGGCATGCGTGAAATGATGCGTCTGATACATCCTAATGCGCTGGTCACAGTAAAGATTGGTAAAAAGCCTGTTGCAGATTCGGTTATCGATGCCGTGTGGGGGTTCTTTGCAACTTACGTGGCGGTATTTGTCATTATGATGCTGTTACTGATGGCAACCGGGCTTGATCAGATAACCGCTTTTTCTGCGGTGACTGCAACCCTGAATAACCTGGGACCAGGTCTGGGGGATGTTGCGGCAAATTACGCGGGTATCAATGATTTTTCAAAGTGGGTATTGAGTGTCGGCATGATACTGGGTCGTCTCGAAATATTCACCTTGCTGGTGCTGCTAACGCCTGCCTTCTGGAGAAAATAATGCCAGACTGGAATAAGGTATACGCAGAGAAGTCGGCAAGTGATGCGGTTGCAGCTAGTGTACTGCAAATGCATATCGAGCTGTTGCCGAAACAGGGGCGTGCGCTGGACTATGCCAGTGGTCTTGGCGGTAATGCTCAGTTACTTGCTGCACATGGCTTGCAGGCTGATGCCTACGACCTGTCCCCCGTTGCAATGGATAAACTCAGGCAGTATGCCGATGAAACTGGGCTGCCTGTTGATACCTTTGTGCTCGATCTTGAACAGTCACCACTTACGGAATCAACCACATATGACGTGATTGTGGTGAGTTATTTCCTGCACAGAAACAGCCTTCGAATGCTGGCTGATCTTCTAAAGCCCGGTGGCCTGCTATTTTATCAGACATTTTCTGGTGAGCCGTTTGAGCAATGTGGGCCATCAAGGCCTGAGTTTCGACTTGCACGTGGTGAATTGCTGGAGGTTTTTAAGGATCTACAGTTGCTGTTTTATCGTGAGTATGATGCTGTTTGCGATGGCTGGGTACCTGGTCAGGTGCAGTTTGTAGCCAGGAAAAATCATGACTGACAGACAGGCATCATCAAGCAGTAAGCGTTATGACACGACGTTTCGTATGTCATATTTGAAACCCGTTTACTGGCCTACGTGGCTACTTATAGGTGTTTTGTATGTTATGCGTTTCGTTCCTGTGAGTATTCAGGATCGATTAGCAAATGGGCTGGGTCAACTGGCTTACAAGCTGAATGCAAAGCGAAGACGGATTGCGGGCATCAATATCGATCTCTGTTTTCCTTCGATCTCAAAATCAGAGAAAGACAGGCTAATAAAAAATAATTTTCGTCATCAGGCTCGCAGTGCACTGCACTATGGCCTGTTGTGGTGGGCTGGTGAAAGAGAGCTGGACAGGCGAATTCAGTTGCATGGTATTGAGCATGTTAATGCCTGTCGAAACAAAGAGCGACCAATGATTATAATGGCTGCACACAGTCTGGGGCTGGAAATGGCGGTGACTATGGTGTCACGTAAATATCAGGTCACGGGCCCATTTAAGCCGATGAAAAATGCACTGGTAGACTGGATGGTTGCGCGAGGTCGTGTGCGCTTTGGCACCTATATCTATCCCCGTGAAGCGGGCTTGCGACCAGTCATTAAAGATGTCAATGCAGGTGCAATCCTGTTTTATTTGCCAGATGAGGATCTGGGTGCAAACCGGTCGATCTTTGTTCCTTTTTATGGTGAGTTAAAAGCGACTGTTCCAGTGTTGGGGCGACTGGCTAAGCGCTGCCAGGCAGAGGTAATTCCCTGTGTGGCCTGTTATGATGAACGTGATCACAGGTATCATGTGCATTTTTTACCAGCGATTGAGGGCATGGATGGTGAAGACGATATGCAGGATGCGACATTGATGAATCAGTCATTACAACAGCTGGTTGATATATGTCCCGAACAGTATTTCTGGACAATGAAGCTGTTTAAAACGCGTCCCGAGGGTGAGAAAAATCCCTATAATTCTACGGCTACATAAAAATTACATTAATGGATGAAGTAGCTTTCGATAAGATCGATTTTCTTTTCGGCCTTTTCTTTTTCTCCGTGTCGTAGTAACTCGCTGGTTTCGCTGGCGATGTCTGTGAGGTCCTGATAGCCAAGGCTGCCACTAATGCCTTTCAGCTGATGTAGTACTGCATGTGCCTGCATATAGTTTCCGCTTTCCATTGATTGTCTAAGCTCGTTTAGATAAATAGGTAACTGTATCAGGTATTTTTCTTTCAGGTCTCTTAGTATGTCCGTCTTGTCTGCATTGCTATCAGTGACTGTTGCTGGTTGACGGTGCCGCTCTGTAGTGTCTTTCTGTGTAATAGCTTTTGATGGCTCATGGGGTAAATATTTTTGAATGGTGTAGATCAGTTTATTTATTATGATGGGTTTTGTCAGCGTGTGAGCGAAGCCGACCTGTCTAAACTGGTCTTCGTGTTCGGGGATTGCATCCGCAGTTAAGGCAATAACAGGTTTAGCATAGCTGCTGAGCTTGAGTTCTTTCATGGCCTCTATGCCGTTCATAACAGGCATCTGTATATCCATAAGCACAAGGTCATAATCATTCCTGAGTGCTTTTTCGACGCCGCTTGTGCCATTATCTGCAGTTTCAATTTCAATTCCGTAGTCTTCCAGGTAAGCCTTTACAAGTTGCTGGATTTCAGGAGTGTCTTCAACTAACAGGATTTTGCCATTTAACCGGAGATTGTCGACAGGCTTGTCATAGTCTCTTATATCGAAGTCCTGTGGATTGAGTGACTCTATTAGTGTGATTTTATCGGGGTCTATTCCAGTTCTGAAGCGAAAGGTAAATCTGCTGCCTATGCCGCTGATGCTTTCAACTTCAATATTGCCATCCATTAGTTCAGCGAGTCGCCGTGAGATTGTAAGCCCAAGCCCGGTGCCACCATAGCGTTCCTCAATTGAGTCATCAGCCTGAGAAAAGGGCTGGAACAGATTGTTCTGTTGCTTTTGCGTCATGCCAATGCCAGTGTCAGTCACTTCCACTTTTAATTCATCTTTGTTGTCATAGTAAACATTAATGTCAACTTTTCCTTCGTCTGTAAAGCGGATGGCATTGCTGGCAAGATTCAGAATAATCTGTTTTATCCGTGTGGGATCATTGTGAATTAATTCAGGAACAGGCAGCTGGTAGTTAATGTTAAGTTGTATGCCTTTCTCGATTGCGCGTTCACTGAGTAGTCGTCGGGTGTGTTCAAGGATTTTGATGATAGATATATCCTGACGATGGATGACAAGCTTGTTGGCTTCTATTTTCGACAGATCAAGAATATCATTGATTAGATGCATCAGATGATTGCCATTTTGCAACACAATATCCAGCATCTGCTGTTTTTCCGGTTCGGATTTTATATTGCTGTAACGTAGGCGTTCTGTATACCCCATAATTGATGATAGCGGGGTGCGTATTTCGTGACTCATGTTTGCCAGGAAGGTGCTTTTCTGTCGGCTAGCCGCAAGGGCTTCTTCTCGATGTTTTATTTCCTCTGTAAGCTCACTGTTGGCGTGGCTTAGTTGCAGCTGATTTTGTTGCAATGTGTCGAGCATCTCATTAAGAAATCTTGCAACCAGGCCAAACTCGTCCTTGCGCTGGTTGTCAAATCGAAGCTCGTGTGAGCCGGACGATATGCGTTGAATTAGTGTTATTATTTCATTGAAGGGTTGATGAATGATCTGTTTGTTTAGCCAGAACAGGAACAAACTAAAAAGCACGGAGAAACCGACAATTGAGCTGCCAATTTTAACGCGCAGCAGTGTTGCGGATCGAGATAATGATGGAAATTCAAGATGAAGATCCTGAATCGATTTTCCATCAAATTTAGTTGTTAGTATGTAGTTGTCTTTAGCGGCTGATCCGATTTCATATGCTTTTCCGTTTATCGTTATGTGGGCATAATGGATACCGTTGTCATGAATAAATTGCTGTACCGTGTTTTGTATTATCAGTGGAGTGTTTGCGTATTCATCTAGCTTTTCAAGTTGCTTGATCAACTGTAAATTTTTCCATGAGTAGTTTCGTTCGCTGTAGGATTCAAAGCTGGAGACAAATGGGATGGTTGTCGCAAAAGCCAGAATCAGAATTATCCAGATTGTGATTGCGGTAACCTTAATGGCGATACTGCCATTCCAGTTGCTGGTTAAATCTGAGATTTTTACAGGCTTCATTAGCGCATACCCGACCATTTCAGAAACATTGCCATGGGGCAGATGTTGGTGATGCCGGCCATGATCAGCATGCCAGAAATAAACCATGGTAAGAACCAGATAAGATCGGGTGTGAAATTGAATGAAATAATGATAAGTGCGGCGATTATGATGCGTAATACGCGTTCCGAGTCAATGCGGTTGATGATGCGAGATGTGCAGGTACTGGGTTCTGTCTCTGAAAATGTGCTTCCTGTTTTTAATCGGCTAACGAGTAGTGTGAAACGTAAATTGGTGATGCCCTCAAAAACAAGGTAGATACAGAAAGCATAGATTGGCCACATAGTCTGGAAATATGCAGAATAGACAAGCAGTCCCCAGAGGGTAAAGCCGAGTATCAGTCTAAATGTACGTTCGCTCATGTGTAATATCTCGAGGTGTTATTCTGCTAGGTCCTGAAGTTGATGTTACGGTGACTACCATCGCAGAAAGGCTTGTTGTTTGAAGCGCCGCATCGGCATAGTGCGGCTTCATCGCCGCACCAGGCTCGGCGTCCACTGCCAGCAATAATGCAAAATTTGCCGCTGAGCCATAGGGGGCCATCTGGCAGGCAGCTGATTTCAAGTAAACCGCTAGTTATTGAGGCGGTGTTTCCTGTTTCGCCCACGGCACCGCTATCAGTAAAAGATTTTATATGGCTGTTGTCGCAAAATGGCTTGTTAGCTGACAGTCCACATCGGCAGAGGGCTGTTCGGTGCTGGATGCCGGGCATGTTATCTGTGGTGTTATCGAGTGAGAGCCTGCCGCGAACAAAGTAAGGACCTGAATAGCTGACCATAATAGTGTTTTCTACGGGTGGATCTTCAATAAGCTGATTGTTGTGGTCCAGGCAATAGAGGGCACCCGATGGGCAGCGTTGAACGATTTCCTTCAGTGTGCTGCTATTGGCGCACAGGTCTGGCTGGCACCAGGGGTCTCGTCCATCGACAAAAACATGGCCTTCTGCCTGGCCGCATTCACCAATATGAATGCAGAGCCTTTCGTCCCATGCGACGTCAAGTGTGTTGCCGCAGTACCGATAAACGGAATCGCTCATCTATACCTCCTGTAATGATGGATTACAGGAGTATAGTGGGAAATTATTTCCTTTCGTCGGATGCTTCGGTTTCTGGCATACCTTTCGACATAAGGGGGCGCAGGGTTGAAAGCAGTGACTTGAATAGCAGCTTGTTGTCCTGTTCTTCGGCAGCGAGTAATTCTTTCATATGTTGACGCTGTGTGGGCATTGAAAAGCAGGCCGGACATGAGTCGGGAATAATGGGGAGTTCGGCGCTGGATGCAAAGTCACGGGTCTGTCGTTCACGCACATAGACCAGTGGACGAATGATGCGCAGGTCGCCATCATCATTGGTGTAATGTGCCTTCATGGTTTTTAGCTGACCACCGTGAAATGCAGACATCAGAAAGCTTTCTGCCAGGTCGTCGAGATGTTGTGCCAGTGCGATCACATTATATTTATGCTCTCGTGCAGTGCTATACATGATGCCGCGCTTTATACGTGAGCAGAATGCGCAGTAGGAGGGCTTGCCCATATGCTGTTTCGCCATGTCCATTATGGGTTCTTTTCGGTAGTGGTACTCCACACCGAGAGATTCCAGATACGGGATCATGGGCGATGGATCAAAGTCACCGGCCATGGGGTCCACCGTCATAGCGCCAAATTCGAAGTGTATCGGGGCGTGGCGCTGGAAGTGATTAAGAATATGCAGTAGCGATAGTGAGTCCTTGCCGCCAGACAATCCCAGTAGTACGCGGTCGCCTTCCCGGATCATGCCAAAGTCGATCAGGGCTCGGCCAGCCTGGCGTAACAGTGTTTTAGGGGGTGGGATGAATTCGCTCATGGGCGAACCATACATGGGAAGTCGGCTATTGCAAAGTGTTCGATGTGTTATTTTGCAGGGGTAAGAGAGATTGTTTCAGGCATAAAAAAACCCGGCAATCCCTGCCGGGTTTCTGGACATCCCTTGCCCTGGTGATTGAGTATGGCGTTGTAGCTCGATCCGTTTTTCCATATACTCCTGTAAAAAGATCTGATCTTCCGTGGACTCCGTTTCCATGTATGTCCGTTCCAGCTACTTCCTTACATCCATGTGTCCCTGTGATGCCATGTCCCTGTGTCCATGGTTAAATTATGGGGGTGTGCGATAAAAATAGATATCAGCTGTTTCAGGTGCTTGACGTCAGATTATCCCCCATTGCCTTGTAGGAAAAATCCTACAAGGCAATGGGGGTTGTCAATATGGAGCAAGTCATGTGGAGTTTAAAGAGCGAGGCCTAAATGGATAATCTGTACCCACCGATAAAACCTTATGTAACCCATCACCTGGATGTGGATGATACGCATACCCTGTATATCGAGGAATGTGGCAATCCGTCAGGTATTCCGGTTGTGTACCTTCATGGTGGCCCTGGCGCAGGTTGCGCGCCGTTTTACCGCCAGTTTTTTGATCCGGATGTCTATCGGATTGTGCTGTTTGATCAGCGCGGGAGTGGTAAATCGACACCTCATGCCAGCCTTCAGGATAATACCAGTCAGCATCTGGTTGCCGATATTGAACAGATTCGCCGTCATCTGGACATCAAAAAGTGGGTGGTATTCGGTGGCTCATGGGGCTCAACCCTTGGCCTGCTGTATGCGCAGACTCATCCAGAATCGGTGAGCGGGCTGATCTTGCGAGGGATATTCCTGGCTCGTGACAGAGATATCCAGTGGTTTTATCAGGAGGGGACCAGCCGACTGTTTCCCGACTACTGGGAAGATTTTGTCGACCCGGTAGATGAATCACGACGTGGCGATATGGTAGCGGCTTACTATGACCTGCTGACCGGGGATGATGAGGTGCGTAAGCTGCGCGCGGCAAAAGCCTGGTCGATATGGGAGGGGCGAACGGCTACCCTGCTGCAGGATGCCTCGCTGGTGGACAGTTTTGCCGATAGCCATACGGCGCTGAGTATTGCGCGGATCGAATGCCATTATTTCGTACATCAATCCTGGCTGGAGCCAGACCAGCTATTACGTGATGTTGAGCGTATTCGGCACATTCCTGCCTATATCATCCACGGTCGATATGATGTGATATGTCCGGTCGAGCAGGCCTGGGAGCTTGCCAGTGTCTGGCCAGAGGCGCAGCTGGATATCGTTGCTGATGCCGGGCATGCAGTGGTTGAGCCGGGTATCAGTCGTGCCTTGATCCGGGCAACCCGAGAGCTGGCTGAGAGGCTGCGGTGATTGCTCTGATACAGCGAGTGAGCCGGGCTGATGTGGTGGTTGAGGGGCAGCGTATTGCTGAAATCGGTCAGGGCCTGATGGTGCTGTTGGGGGTTGAAAAAGGGGATGATCAGGCGCGCGCTGACAGAATGGTGCATCGCCTGCTGAATTACCGTGTGTTTGAGGATGAGCAGGGCAAGATGAATCTCGGATTGCAGCAGGTGGATGGTGGCCTGCTGCTGGTGCCACAGTTTACCCTGGCAGCGGATACAGACAGGGGAATGCGTCCGAGTTTTTCCTCTGCGGCGCCGCCGCAGGAGGGTAGTCAGTGGTTTGACTATGTTGTGAGTCAGTGTCAGGCGTTACATTCTAAGGTTGGGCAGGGGCGGTTCGGAGCGGATATGGCGGTGAGCCTGGTGAATGACGGCCCGGTAACGTTCTATTTGCAGACCTGAAAATGCGTATGGTTTTTTAATCGCGTGTAAATAAATGAATTGATTAAATATTTTGTTTAATTAATGGCCACCCTGTCCTTGTCGGTAAAAATATGCGCTGCTGGTTTATTAAGGTGTCGCGTACAGAGCCTTTTCTACTTGATGGTTATCAAGATAAATTAAATTAATATTAATTATTTTGAATAAGCAAATATTTCACTTGAAAAACAATGATATCCTGCAATGTTTTGCTTGACAGGCACAGGTCTGTTGGTTATTAATGATGCGCAAGCGTGGTGGCTCATAAATTGATTCTGGGTTTATTAAGAGGTGGGCTAGCCGGATAACCGTTAATTTAAATGAATATGTGCTTGGGGGTGGCTTATGGGTGATGCGCCGAGTTGTAAGTGTGTCCTGTCGTATTTGTGGACGAACGCGCTGGTAGTGGCTGTGCTGGTGTTTATGGTGTTTGCGTTTATTGATCCAGCTGATATAGCAGTTGCACTGATGCTGGACGTTGACGAGGGTGTTTTCCGTATTCAGGCCTATATCTTCAGCTTTGTTTTTCTGTGGCTGGCATTTGCGGCATCGACTTTCCTTAACTGTTATTTTTCGCGTACGCGCTACAACTTGCAGCGCCCTGCCGAGTAAGTCTCGCATAAAGCCCGTGGAGCCCCGCTTTACGGGTGTTTTCTATTTGTCTTTTATGTGTTCAAGAGTTTTCCCAGGGCGTATAACAGTGTATCCTATGGCGCTAATATACTCACCCGCTGGAGAAGCAATTCAATGACCGTTCGCACTGCGAAAGTCGCTCGCGATACGCTGGAAACACAGATTTCAGTCGAAGTAAATCTAGATGGTACCGGGCAGTCCAGTTTTGATACAGGCGTCCCATTCCTCGATCACATGTTAGACCAGGTGGCTCGTCATGGCCTGATAGATCTCACAGTGAATGCCAAAGGGGATTTGCACATTGATGCTCACCACACCGTGGAAGATATCGGCATTACCCTCGGACAGGCTTTCGATAAGGCGGTAGGAGATAAAAAAGGCATTCGACGTTATGGTCATGCTTATGTGCCGCTGGATGAGGCACTGTCACGTGTTGTCATCGATTTTTCCGGGCGCCCTGGTCTCGAAATGCCAGTTGAATTTCCGCGTGCCAGTATCGGTGGCTTCGATGTGGATCTGTTCTATGAATTTTTTCAGGGCTTTGTTAATCACGCCAAAGTGACCTTGCACGTCGATTCCATTCGGGGTCGTAATGCGCATCATGTTGCAGAAACGATTTTCAAGGCCTTCGGCCGTGCACTGCGCATGGCGCTGGAAGAGGATCCGCGCATGCAGGGCGTTATGCCATCGACTAAAGGTAGCCTGTAGTGGCCGATATTGTTGTCGTTGATTACGGCATGGGTAACCTGCGCTCCGTTGCCAAGGCGATTGAGCATGTGGCACCGGATAAGTCGGTTACGGTAAGCTCCGATGCGCAGTTAATTTCCAGTGCCGAGAGGGTTGTGTTTCCCGGCCAGGGTGCGGCACGTGACTGTATGCGTGAGCTACAGGACAGGAAGCTGGATAAGGTCGTGCGTGACGCTGCGGCAGAAAAGCCCTTTCTGGGGATCTGCATGGGAATGCAGGTGCTGGTGGATCACAGTGAAGAAAATGATGGTGTGGAGTGTCTCGGCCTTTTTCCTGGTAATGTGCGTTTTTTTGGAGAGAATCTGCAGGATGCCCAGGGCCATCGACTAAAAATCCCGCACATGGGCTGGAACCGTGTTGATCAGAAAATAGATCACCCTATGTGGCACCAGATTAATGATCATGGCCGATTCTATTTTGTGCATAGCTATTATATGGATCCGCAACAACAGGATATTGTTGCAGCTACCACTGACTATGGTCGCACTTTCGTTTCTGCCATTGCCAGCGGGCATGTATTTGCTATCCAGTGTCACCCGGAAAAAAGCGCACAGGATGGGCTACAGTTATTAAAAAACTTCACGCAGTGGCGTGGGTAATCAGTTTACGTATCGTGAGATAACAATCAGGTGAAACAATGTTATTAATTCCGGCCATTGACTTGAAAGACGGGCAGTGTGTGCGCTTACGCCAGGGTGTGATGGAAGACAACACGGTTTTTTCGGATGATCCTGTTGCGATGGCAGGCAAGTGGGTTGAGGCGGGTTGTCGACGCCTGCATCTGGTGGATCTGAATGGCGCTTTTGAAGGCAAGCCAATGAATGCCGAAGTCGTACATAGTATCGTTGAGGCTTATCCCGATGTGCCTGTGCAAATCGGTGGCGGAATTCGTGATGAGTCGACGATCGAAACCTATCTCGACGCGGGTGTCAGTTACGTGATTATCGGCACCAAAGCTGTGACCGATCCGCACTTTATTGCGGATATCTGTGCCGGGTTTCCCGGGCATATCATAGTCGGTCTGGATGCTAAAGATGGTAAGGTGGCAACTGAGGGCTGGTCCAAGGTGTCGCGTCATGACGTGATCGATATGGCACAGCGTTTTGAAGAGGACGGTGTGGAATCGATTATCTATACCGACATTTCCCGTGATGGCATGATGCAGGGTGTGAATGTGGATGCCACGGTTAAACTGGCACAGGCTATTCATATTCCCGTGATTGCGTCCGGTGGTATTACCAATATGGATGACATCAAAGCGCTGGCCGCAGTTGAAGACGAAGGCATAATGGGCGCCATTACCGGCCGTGCGATATACGAAGGCACGCTGGACTTTGCCGAGGCGCAGGCCTGGGTTGATAACCAGTCCTGATGTGAATTTCTATGTCTTTAGCTAAACGAATTATTCCCTGTCTGGATGTTGATAATGGCCGCGTGGTAAAGGGCGTCAAGTTTGTCGACATTCGAGATGCAGGTGATCCGGTTGAGGTGGCGCGGCGCTACGATCGTGAAGGCGCAGATGAAATTACCTTTCTTGATATCACTGCCAGCTCGGATGATCGGGAAACGATTGTTCATGTGGTTGAGCAGGTTGCCGAGCAGGTGTTTATTCCATTAACTGTTGGTGGTGGAATTCGTAAACTCGAAGATGTGCGCCGAATGCTGAATGCAGGTGCAGATAAGGTTGCAATCAATACTGCGGCAGTATTTAACCCGGAGTTTGTCAGAGAAGCGAGCGAGCGTGTCGGCTCGCAGTGTATCGTTGTGGCTATTGATGCCAAGAAGGTCAGTGCCGAAGGTGAAGACAATCGCTGGGAAATTTTTACGCATGGTGGGCGCAAGCCAACCGGCCTTGATGCTATTGAGTGGGCCAGGAAAATGGCTGACTATGGCGCAGGAGAGATTTTGCTGACCAGCATGGATCGCGATGGCACCAAGATTGGTTTCGATCTTGAGCTGACCGCTGCCATCAGTGAGGCGGTGCCGATACCTGTGATTGCGTCGGGTGGCGTGGGTAACCTGGATCACCTGGCCGAGGGTGTCATCGAAGGCAAGGCTGATGCTGTACTGGCCGCGAGCATATTCCATTTCGCCGAATACACCGTAGAGGAAGCCAAGCGTCATATGGCGTCCCGTGGTGTTGAGGTCCGACTCTAGCCTGCGCTGTGCATGGCGCACCCCACTGAATACTGTCTGTGATAAAATAAGCGAATGACTGATAACTGGCTCAATGAAATCAAATGGACCGATGACGGCCTGGTACCTGCCATTGCGCAGGATGCAGAAACCGGTCGCGTGTTGATGTTTGCCTGGATGAATCGTGAGTCTCTGGGGCTGACGGTACAGAAAGGCGAGGCCGTTTATTACTCGCGTTCCAGGGCCAGGTTATGGCATAAAGGTGAAGAATCCGGTCATACGCAGAAGGTTAAGTCACTGCGCCTCGACTGTGATGGTGATGTCATTATCATGGAAATTGAACAGGTTGGGGGTATTGCCTGTCATACGGGTCGAGAGAGCTGTTTTTATCGTGAGTTCCGCAATGGTGAATGGGTGGCTGTGGATGATGTCATCAGGAATCCCGATGAGATTTATGGCTCAAAACCCAAACCACGGGACAAAAGCGAATGAGTGATGTTCTAAATCGACTCGCCGAGGTACTTGAGCAGCGTAAACAGGCCGAGGCAGATTCATCCTACGTGGCAAAGTTGTATAGCAAGGGGCTCGATGCCATTCTGAAAAAAATAGGTGAAGAAGCCACAGAAACCGTAATGGCTGCCAAGGACGGAGACCCCGAAAAAATAATTTATGAAACAGCGGACCTGTGGTTTCACACGATGGTACTGCTGGCGCAACAGGGGCTGGGGCCCGAGGATGTTTTAAAGGAATTAGACAGGCGTTTTGGTCTGTCGGGACTTGAAGAAAAGGCTTCGAGATCAAACTAAATTGGCAGTAACCATTCTGCATGACATTCCACTGTAAGATGAGGAACACATAATGGGTATTAGTATTTGGCAGCTGGTGATCGTTTTGGGCATCGTTGTGTTGCTATTCGGTACAAAAAAACTTCGAAATATTGGTGGCGACATGGGCTCGGCTATTAATAGCTTCAAAAAGGCGATGAAAGATGGTGAAAAGGATGCGGATAAAAGCCTGGAAAACAAGGATGATGTAATCGAAGCCGAAGTTACCAAAAAAGAGAAAGACCAGGCCTGATCACGGCTGAAGTGTCGCAGCAGACATGTTTGATATTGGCTTTCTCGAACTGGCCGTCATACTGGTATTGTCATTACTGGTGCTAGGGCCCGAACGCCTGCCTAAAGCTGCACGTACAGTGGGCTACTGGTTTGGTAAGGCTCGCCGCTATGTCGAAGGTATGAAGTCACAGGTTGAGGCAGAGTTAGACGCCAGTGAAGTTAAACGCCTGTTACATAATCAGGAAGTTCAGATTCGAGAGTTGCAAAGTAAATTGCAGGATGGTGAAAATTTTATCGACCAGGATTATCACAACCAGTTTGAAAATAAGCTGGATCCAGGCACGGCAGAAGCAGTCGACGAAACATCCGATGCACAGCAGCAAAAGCCATCAGCACCTCTGTACGATATTATCGAAGAAGATGATGACGAGTGGGATGAGCTGAAAGAGCGTAATCCGACAAAAGCAGTGAGTGACACAAAAGAAGACGTACCATCAGAAGACGAAAAACAGGATGCGTCAGTCACGCAGGATAAAGCATCATGAGTCAGGCCCCGGGCCAGCAATCCCCCGATTCACAGGAAATGGGTTTTATTGCGCATCTGATTGAATTGCGAGACAGATTACTGCGTAGTGTAATTGCAGTTATTATTGTATTTCTTTTCGCGTTTCCATTCGCAAATGATATTTATCACTACCTGGCATTGCCGGTTGTCGAAAACCTGGGTGAGGGTGCATCGATGATTGCTACCGGAGTGATATCGCCATTTCTCACGCCTATAAAGCTGGCTTTTATCGTATCCATTTTTGTTGCATTTCCTTATCTGATGTTCGAGGCGTGGGCTTTTATTGCACCAGGCCTGTATAAGCATGAGAAAAAGCTGGCATTGCCACTGATTGTTTCAAGTGCGATTCTGTTTTATGTAGGTATCGCGTTTGCATACTTTATCGTGTTGCCAAATGTTTTTACCTTTATGGTTTCTATGGGTATAGAAGGTGTGCAGCATGCGCCTGATATAACCTATTATCTCGACTTTGCGCTTAAGCTGTTTTTTGCTTTTGGTATTGCGTTTGAAGTGCCAATCGCAACGATATTACTGGTGCTGGGTGGTGTAACAACACCGGAGAGTCTGTCTGAAAAACGCCCCTATATAATTGTTGGTGCCTTCATATTTGGCATGCTGTTAACACCCCCGGATCCTGCGTCACAGGTTATGCTGGCGATTCCTATGTGGATACTGTTCGAGCTTGGTTTGCAGCTGTCGAAAATGATAAGGAAGAAAGAGGTAGAGGATGATGAGCAATATCATCCAATGACGGAAGATGAAATGGAAGCGGAGCTTGATCGTATGGATTCGGAAGAAGATAAATCTCCAAAACTTTAAGTGGCATAAACAACGCATGTTGTTATGTCCTGACTGTGGATGGTGACGATGATTATACGTCTGACACTACTCCTGTTTTCGGTTTGTAGCAGCCTTTATGCGCAGCCGATATCTCACAATGATCCTTCAGCATATATTCGTATGCATGTTGATGATGCCGTTCAGTGGCAAACATGGGATGCCTCTATATTGTCCCGTGCCAGAAAGGAAAATAAGCTGATTATGATTTCCAGTGGTTATTTTGCCTGCCACTGGTGCCATGTAATGCAAAAAGAAAGTTTCAAGAATGCAAGTGTGGCAGAGTTATTAAACCGAAATTATATTCCGGTAAAAATAGATCGTGAAAATCATCCAGAACTCGACGCGTATCTAATTGATTTTATGAGTCGTGCACAGGGCTATGCCGGGTGGCCGTTAAACGTATTTGTGACGCCTGAGGGGTATCCGTTAACGGGTGTTGTCTATTTGCAAACCGATAAATTTATTCGTCTGCTCGAAAAACTTGAGCGTCGATGGCGTACAGATACGGAAGGCCTGAAAGAAATTGCTGAGAATGTTTTCGAGTATCAGAAGCAGCTATATAAAAAATCAGTGACATTTGACGCAGATGAAATGCGCGAGGCGTTTTTGCAGCAAACCCTTAATGAGATGGATGAGTTATCTGGTGGGTTTGGTGATCAGGCAAAATTCCCAATGTCGCAGAGGCTGTTGCTTATCATGCAACTGGCTGAGGAAAATGACGAGCAGCAGCTGGCTGATTTTGTGAAGCTTAGTCTGCATCAAATGGCATCGCTCGGTTTAAATGATTTTGTTCGAGGTGGATTTTTCAGATATACCGTTGATCCGGGGTGGGCAACACCGCATTTTGAAAAAATGCTCTATACCAATGCAGCCATGATTGAGTTGTATGCGACGGCTGCAAGAATTTACGATAATCGCAACTATCTCGAAATAGCAAAAAACACCCTTGATTTTGTGTTGCGGGAAATGGCAGATGCGGAAGGTGGTTTTGTGAGTGCCCTTACCGCGCAGGATAGTCTGCAACGTGAAGGCGAGTCGTATTTATGGAGTGAGGCTGACATCAGGTCGGCGTTGCAACCGGCTGAGTTGCAATGGGTAGATGAAAATCTGAAGCTTATGCCTGTGGCGCACAGTGAGCGTAAACTACTGACAGGCATGCCGGTGGGTAAAACAGCAAGCCAGATACGGCAGCGTCTGTTACAGTTGAGGCCACACAGCGGCGTGCTACGAGATGAAAAGTTCGTGCTAGCCTGGAATGCCTATTTGCTTAGCTCAATGGTAGATCTGCTCGCTGTGGAGAAGGTGGCGCGGTATCAGGAAGCGGCTGAGCGATTAGCCAGGCGAATTCGAAATCGGTTATTAATGCCGGCTAAAGGCATAAAACCGCTGAGCATGCAGCAGCATGTTATGTCGGTGTACGCATTATGGAAGTGGTCTTCATTTAGTGAGTCAGGCTTAAAAGGAGATCTGCTGGGTGGCCAGGTCAGGCAGATAATTCAAAGGTACTATAGTGATGAGGGCTGGCGCATCAGTGCGGAGGAGCTGCTGCCAATGCCGGGTCGTAGCCTGAGTTTGAAAGATGGTAATCTGCCCGCAGCAGATGGGCGACTTATGGCGCTGGTGAAACATCAGTCGGTGTCGTGGCAGGCGCTTTACGCAAAAGAGCTGGTGCGTGTGAACCTGGTTGATAGTATGGTGCTGGATTCGCCGGCTGAATATGCATCAGGTCTGTCTAGCAGGCTGCTTGAGTATAATAACTAACCTGCATAAAACCATGAGAAAATCATGGGAAAGTGGCGTCGAAGTGGTTTTTTAAAGATGAGAAACGGCTAATATTCCCAGCACAACAGGCCAAACTCGGGTATAATACGCGCCGAAAATTGAAAGTAGAAAACAGTGAACCCGAACAATCTGAGAAACTTCGAGAACAATAATGGCTGAAAAGCGCAGTGTACCCCGACGCCCAACACTCCTCGTGATCCTGGACGGATTTGGCGTTAACCCCAGTCGAATCAACAACGCCGTTGTTGAGGCAAATACGCCCCGACTAGACGAGTATTTTTGCCGTAATGCACATATTACCCTGGATGCTTCTGGCCGCTCGGTTGGCCTGCCCAATGGACAGATGGGTAACTCTGAAGTGGGGCATCTGACACTGGGTTGCGGCACCATCATGAAGCAGGACCTGGTGCGCATTGATGATGCTATTGAAAGTGGTGAGTTCTTCGAAAATGCCGCGCTGGTCGCAGCTATGGAAGATGCTGCCAGGCGTGGTCGCCCCATGCATGTCGTTGGCCTGGTGTCAGATGGTGGAGTACACAGCCATACCAACCACCTGTGTGCATTAATTCGCATGTGTGCGCAATACAAGGTGAGGCCACTGGTACATATGATCACGGATGGGCGTGACACTGCACCGATGGCAGCCATGGGTTATCTGCCTGGGCTTGAAGAAGCGCTGGACGATGCAGAAGGTGCAATTGCTACGCTGTGTGGCCGCTATTATGCCATGGATCGAGATCACCGCTGGGACCGTACCGAGGTCGCGTTCAAGGCTATGGCGAACCTTGAAGGTGAGCATCATGAGGCGGCGCGCTATGCGATAGAGGCTTCGTATGCCAACGATGTTACCGATGAATTTATCAGGCCGTGCATATTCCCTGAGGCAGAGAAGATTGAAGACGATGACAATATCATATTCTTTAATTTCAGAAACGATCGGCCACGACAGCTAACGGCGGCATTGAGTCAGACGAACTTCGATGGCTTTGATCGAGGTGATTATGATCCCGTTACAGTAACCTGTCTGACTGAATATGATCCGCATTTCCTGTTACCGATTGCGTTTGCACCACAGCGCCCAACTACAACGCTGGCATCTGTCGTGAGTCGTGCAGGTTTTAAGCAGTTTCATTGTTCAGAAACCGAAAAATATGCTCATGTGACATTCTTCTTCAACGGCGGGCGCGAAGAGCCCTGGGCGGGTGAAGAGCGTGTCATGATCCCATCGCCCAAAGTCTCAACATATGATCAGAAGCCAGAAATGAGTGCGCGTGAAGTTGCAGATGCCGTGATTAAGGCACTGGAATCGCACGATTATGGCTTCCTTGTAGTGAATTTTGCGAATGGGGATATGGTCGGTCACACAGCGAAACGTGATGCAATCATTCAGGGTGTAGAAGCCATGGATGAGCAGGTGGGTCGATTACTCGATACGGCAGTAGAAGAAGGCTACTCAGTGGTGCTTACTGCAGATCATGGAAACTGTGACGAAATGGTTGATCCTGTAACAGGTGAACCACATACACAGCATACTATATACCCTGTACCATGTATGATTATCGATGATGAAAACTGGAGACTCAATACGGGTATGGGGATAAGCAGTATTGCACCAACCATACTGCAGTTGATGGGGCTGCAACAGCCACCCGATATGCTGGGCACAAGCGTATTACTGCAATCGTTTAGTAAGTAGTATCAAGTAGATTCGCCGGGTTGTTCGTAACCGGGCGAATCGTCTCTCTGCAGGAATCGATTGATTTCGTATAGCAGCTTTACACAAGCCTGATTAACTTTCTGCTCATCACGTGGAACAGCTTTCAGATAATCCATGAGTAAATCAGCAGTGGCATGCATAGCCTGTGCGCCAATCACACAGGTAGAGCCAGCCAGTTTGTGTACTGTGTTATACAGGCTCAGGTAGTCTTCTTCATTTTGTGCAGTCTGGATTGTTGCGAGTATGTCTGGAAGACTCGCGGTAAACTCATGCAGTAAACTGTCTGCGGTTTTCACCTTGCCGCCCACGGCGATAAGTGCAAGCTCCCTGTCATAAACTTCGTCGGATTGTTTTTTACCGGCATCGGTAGTGTTGAAATCGATGATCTGCCTGTCATCACTTAGCCATTTAAGGATAATCGAGAACAGTGCATCTGGTTTATAAGGTTTGCTAAGCAGGTCAGTCATACCATTTGCAATGACTTCATTACGGGTACTACTAAATGCATGAGCCGTTAAGGCAATAACAGGGGTATGTGCATGATCAGGTAGTTTGCGAATAGCCTGAGTTGTTTCGATGCCGCTTAAGTCCGGCATTTCCAGGTCCATCAGTATCAGGTCATAGTGATTACGACTTGCCAGGTCAATGGCCTGTTGGCCAGTAGCCGCATCATCGATTATAACGCCTTCATCCCTGAGGAAGGTTGTGGCGACTTTGAGATTAATGGGATTGTCATCGACTACGAGCGCGTAGACACCACGTAATGCCTCAAGCGTAAGAGGCTCTGTCTGTTGAATTAGTTTCTGCTCTTGTATAACAGGTAATTCGAGATGAATGGTGAAGCGTGTGCCAATATCAGGTGTACTTTGTAGTTCTATTGTACCCTGCATAAGATCAATTAAACGTTTGGTAATAACCAGCCCGAGACCGGTGCCACCGTAGCGGCGTGTAATAGAAGCATCGCCCTGCTGGAATGGTGTGAAAAGCTGTAGTTGTTTGTCTGCGGGTATTCCGATGCCTGTGTCTGAAATAGCGAGAGATAATTGAGCTGATGGTTGAGGTGACTTATCAACAATATTACATGAGACATCTATAGTAACTTCGCCCTGATGGGTGAACTTGATAGCATTGCCAACGAGGTTAACAAGTATTTGCTGAATGCGAGTTGCATCTGCATAAAGCATATCAGGCAGATGTGTATCGAAGTGTGTCAGCAACTGAATATTCTTTTTATCGGCTTCAAGCTTGAAAATTGAGACCACGTCGTCCACGAGCTGATGCAGGCTAAAGGCCGCAGGATTAAGTTCAAGTTTACCGGCCTCAATTTTTGAAAAGTCGAGGATGTCATTAATAATGGCAAGCAGGTTTTCAGTCGATCGAGTGATATTCTCAACAAATTCAGTTTGCTGTTCACTGAGTTCGGTTTTATTCAACAGGCCTGTGAAGCCGATAACGCCATTCATGGGTGTGCGAATTTCATGGCTCATAGTGGCGATAAAATCGCTTTTGGCTCGATTTGCAGATTCCGCCTGTCGTTTGGCGGCCTCAAGTTCATGTGTGCGTTCTATCACAAGGCGTTCGAGGTCTTTACGATAATCAGTTAGTTCTTCATCGTAATGTTCGAGTCGGTCGAGCATGATATTGAAGCCATCAATCAGTTTTCCGAACTCGTCCTCCGAAGTGCGTTGCACTCGATAAGTGAAGTCCTTTCGTTCAGCGACCTGTTTCATGCTGTTGAGCAGGCGCTGGATAGGCTGAGAAATAATTTTCTGCAGGCGGCTTGAAATAAGAAGCGCAAGCATCATGGAAATGGCGAATATGGCGATGGCAGTGAGGCTCTGCCGGAAAAGAATTGTCTGAGCATGTTGCATTGTAGCGGTTATGCGGATGTCACCAATAGTCTCTTCATAGAGAATAATGGGTATTTGTATGCTGGTGTTCTCGAGTAGTCCAGAAAAAAAATCTGTATAGGTGTCTGCAGTAGCTGTTTGTGGTTGTTTGAGATAGCTGGCGAAAACATCGCCGTTTCGCGTGTATAACGTGGCAGAAATTATCTCCTGTTGTGTACTAAGGCTGGCAAGAATGTCGTTTGCGGTTCGGGGGTCATTGAATAGAATCGCGGCACTACTGTTGGCGCCAAGAACAGTAGCTAGTGCAGTTAGTCGTGACTCGGCTTGTGTGCGAGAAGAAGTCACTTCAATGATCATGAACAGAATAATGCAGACGGCAAGCACTATAGCCGAGGTGATCAGGATGATGGCTTCGATTTTATGCTTGAGGGAAAAGTTATGTAAGTTCATTGCTGTTCCCTGTTTAGAATATCTGCCAGGATTAACAGGCGTGAACTAATTTTGAGCTCACTATTGTTGACAGGGACAAGATTAATCGTGAGATGTGTCTGCCCATCGCCTCGGTCGATTTCAATCATGCCGCCCTGTGCGGCAAAGAATTCGATCCTTGAAATTGTGAGCACGGGTAATTGATTGAATTTCAGTAATGTCGATCTGAACTTTAGTGTTTCTGAGAGCGCGAAATAAAGCAGATGGCACTCTTCCGGGAAAGAATCAGCTGTAAGAATTTCAACCTTGAGTGTTCGTCCTCGTAAAACCCGGTGATTAAGCCGCTGTAGATCATCAACAAGGTTGTCATTGCCTGAGATGCAAAAACGAATATCATCGACGGCGGCCCAGTGTGAATCTGGCCAGTCAGTGAACTTGATAAAGTTATAAATGAAGGCGGCTGTGAATAATTCGTTTTCCTCCTCAATCGTCTGTCCGTAGACCACAGGCGATACGAATAGCAGTGGGAATGCTATTAATGTCGTATATATGCTGTATAAAATGCGTTTCAGCAATACGTCCTCCGCTGACGTTAATCAGGCGCCCTGGCTCGGGCTTTATAAAAATTAATCATGTGATGTTCTGCTTAAAAAGCGTAGCGTGCCTCTATATAATAATTACGTTCCGCGAGAGGTAAGTCATGGTAGATAGATTGGCCGGTAAATTCACGGGCATCTTTATCAAACAGGTTGCGAATTGAAGCACTAAACTCCCAGCTGTTAGAGTGCGCATATCGCAGGGTTGTGTCGCTAATGGCGTGTGAAGGAAGTTTGTTGCGAGGGTCATTTGAGCGTCTCTCACGTTCGCCAATCCAGCTGGTCTGAAAGTTCCAGTTCAAGTTAGCTGCCATCTTCCAGTCGGCGCGCAGGTAGGCTTCACGGTTGGCCTCGGTAATTCCCGGAGGGTTATCATCCTGGCTGCGTACGGTGAAGTTACCCAGTAACTTTATCTCTTTGGAGGCGTGCCAGCGAGATTCAAATTCAAGACCGCGAATGGAGTGAGCCTCTTGCAGATTCTGGTTTGATCGTGAGATGAGGTCGGTCTGTTCCAGATAGAAAAGATTGATATCGAGAATCAGCTCGTTTGTCGGATGGTAGCTAAATGCTAACTCAATTGTTTCAGAGCGTTCTGGGTCAAGATCAGGATTGGGTTGTGTAAATGTTTCGGCGAATAGTTCGGTGTAAGTCGGCGGTCTGAATGCCTGTCCGTACAAGAGTTTTGAAGTGAGTGTTTCGCTGGTTTGCCAGACTAATGCAAGGCGTGGGTTAAATGTGTCTCCGAAATCGTTGTAGTCATCATAGCGAGCACCCGCAGTGAGCTCCCATTTGTCATTTATAGTCCATACGTCTTCCACAAAGACATGGGAAACTTGTCGTGTACGCTCAGGAGCGAAGGCAGATTCGGTGTCAGAGAAATCGATGAGTGGGCTGCCGGCGGGTATGTCACTGCCGTCGGGTGCAGTGCCATAGTTCTGCATATGGCTAACTCTATAGAGGTCGGTCCAGGTGTAGCCGGCGCCAATGCGTATGGAGTGTTTGTCTATGCCGCTGTATGTACTGCTGAGTTGATAGCTAATGCGTCTCTCATCGGCAGATTCCATCTTGATCTGTCCGTCTGGATAGGTGCCCGATGTATCGGAAAAGCCGGGTGGGTTTTCATAATAGCCATTACCAGAATTGTAGTCGAGGTGCTGGAAGCGAAGTTCAGAGTCGAGTGTCCAGTTTTTTGTAAAGCGCGCATTGTTATAGAAAAGGTCTATATTGAACCGGGTGTCCTCACCTTTGGTACGAGGGTCGAGTACACCGGTACCGACAAACCCTATTTCAACATCGCTGCGTCTGGCGTAGTCAGCATGTAAACGCCAGTGCTCTTTGGCGATAGAAAAACGCAGGTCCTGGCTTTGCCAGCCAAACTCGGCCTCATCGGGTGCCGACGATGCGGGATTTGAGATGAAGGTGAGGCGGTCCTCCTGGATCAGTGGACTGTGCCCGTCAGTGTTAAACAGGTCGGCTGTGAAACCGATTTCATAACCGTCAATATTGGCACCGTGCTGTAGCCAGGCTGTCTGGGTGCCGAAGCTGCCAGTGCGCACACCGGCCTCAGAATAATGTATACGGCTGGCTGTCTTGGTGATGACATTAACCACACCTGCGGAGGCATCAGCACCAAACAACGCAGAGCCAGGACCACGAATGATTTCAACACGGTCAATAATGCTGACCGGCATGCCTTTCCAGAAAATACCCATATTCCAGTTGAGGTCACGTAATGAACTGCCATTAACCATGATCAGTGTCTGTTTGCCTACGGTGCCACGGAACTGAACCAGTGGACGGTTGCCGAAATGGTTATAGCGAATATGCAATCCGGGTACGGTTTGTAGTATATCTACCAGGTTCGTGGCACCAGTAGCCTTGATGTCATCAGCGGTGAGTAGGGTGACTACTGCTGGTGCTTTACTTGCGGTACGCTTGGTGGCGGTTGCGATAGTGGTTTCCAGGCTGACCAGTTCTTCAAGGCTGAGTGAAAGGAAGTGGTCGAGACGTTGAGTGCTATCTGCTAGAAGTGGTGGGGATAGCAGAGTGCCCATGATTACTGCAGCAAGCGATTGTTTTTTCATTGGTTTATCGATTGTTTTTATATATTCCAGGGATTTATGCAACATATAACAGTCGCGGGTGCATAGCAAGCGATGGAATCGAGGCCTGTGATCTGTGAGGCTGCGCCAAAAGTCCCTTTTCACTGATAAGCTGTTGACGCTATACTTGCGCCATGAAGCGTCATTACGACATCAGCCGATCCATCATATTGCTAATACTCCTCCTGAGTATAGGGCAGTATATTTCAGTATCCCATCACCACGAGTCGATTTCTGCAGGTATCCATGCCTGTGATGTCTGTCATATCAGCCACTCTTCAGATGCCGGGCTGCTTAACAGTCAGCGGGTGTCACCATCCTCAATAGCCCTGTTGGGTCAGGTTCAGCCACTGCCGCAAGGTGATTACAGTGTAGTTCTGTATGGCTGGCAGGCTCGTGCACCCCCATTACATCTTTAGTTCACACCTTAAATTAAACCAGAACTGTTTTATAAACGCCCGTCAACTGTGTTGACGGAATCATTGCGTGGAGTAAAGAAAATGAAAAAGGGCATGAACCAGCATGCATCTGTAGCTTTGCTATGTTTGACTGGCGTGGCTTCTGTTGAGGCTGCTGATACAAATTCTGTTGAGAGGCTGGAGCAGCTTGAATTGCGAATGCAGCAACTTGAGCAGGAAAGTCAGCAGCGAGGTAGCGCAGGAGAATTGCGTCGAGAGAGTAATCGTTACAACCCGGCTGTTGCTGTTTTCCTGAATGGAAAGTATAACCGTTATCGCCAGCCAGAAGACGAGTATGCGCTACCGGGATTTCAGCTTGGTGGTGAGGCAGGTCTGTCTAGTGAAGGCTTAACTGCAGAGGAAACCGAAATTGGGCTCAGTGGAAATGTGGATGACCGGGTGTTTGCCAGTGTAACACTGGGTATTCATCAGGCGGGTGCTGAAACAGAGCTTGATCTGGAAGAAGCGTTTATTGAGACGCTGGGATTGCCTGCGGGACTGGGTCTGAAGGCAGGTCGATTTTATTCGGAGCTTGGCTATCTGAATCGACAGCATTCCCACAGCTGGGACTTCGCAGATCAACCGTTGGTATATCGAGCATTTCTTGGCGATCAGTACACCGATAACGGTATTCAGTTACGCTGGGTCGCACCGACAGATATCTATTTGCAGATAGGTACGGAGTATATGCGGGGTGATGGCTTTCCGGCGGCTGGATCGGGCAAGTCTGGTGCAGGCGCTAATATAGTATTTGCTCACCTGGGAGGTGATATTGGTAGCAGTCATAGCTGGCGAGCGGGTGTCTCGACATTGCAGGCAGAGGCACATGAACGGCTAGCCGGTGGTGAAGAGGGGCATGCCCATGGTGCAGGCGGTGTTGAGCCGTCGGTATTTGATGGTGATAGTGATCTCTGGGTGCTGGATCTTGTATGGAAGTGGGCACCAGATGGAAATGTAACGGATACTAATCTGAAGATTCAGGCTGAATATTTTAGTCGTGAAGAAGCGGGTGAGGTATCTGTGGATGACGGCGCTGAAATTACGGAGTATGAGGGTGAACAGGATGGCTGGTATCTGCAGGCGGTATATCAGTTTATGCCACGCTGGCGAGTGGGTCTGCGCTATGATGTGCTGAATAGTGATAATCAGGCGGCAGATCCAGATGTGCTGGAAGAAGCGGGCCTGAGTAGTGAACATTCTCCAAAACGTACAGGCATTATGCTGGATTATTCACGCAATGAATTCAGTCGTTTGCGCCTGCAGTATAACCATGACGAATCATTACCCGGCGAAGCAGACCAGCAATGGACGTTGCAATATATTGTGAGTTTTGGCGCTCATGGTGGTCATCAGTTCTAGGAGTAATGTATGAAAAACGCATGGCTTGCACTGTGCTTACTAATGTCATCATGGCAGTTGAATGCTGATCAGCTTCGTATTTTTAGTTGCGAACCGGAATGGGCCGCACTAGCCAGTGAAATTGGGTCGGACAAGGTGGATGTCTTTTCCGCAACAACTGGCTTGCAGGATGTGCATAAGGTAATGGCTCGCCCAAACCTTATTGCAAAAGTGCGTCGTGCAGATCTGGTGATCTGCACGGGGGCTAGTCTGGAGGCAGCATGGTTACCTTTGTTACTACGTAAGGCGGGAAATTCAAAAGTGTTGCCGGGGCAGAGGGGTTATCTGGAGGTGTCTTCATTCGTAGAGATGAAAGAGATACCGGCATCACTGGATCGGAGTGAAGGTGATGTACATGCCAGCGGTAATCCGCATATACAGACAGATCCACGAAACTATATTCCCATTGCGCAGGCATTAACACAGAGGCTTGTAATGCTGGATGATGAGAATGCAGAATGGTATCGACAACGATTGGACAGCTTTGAACAGCGCTGGCGGGAGGCTGTAAAACGATGGGAAGTCATGGCAGGAAAGCTTAAAGGAATGCGTGTTGTGACGCAGCATAAAAGCTGGGTGTATATGAACGACTGGCTGGGCCTGGAGGAGGTAGCCGTGCTGGAACCAAAGCCCGGTCTGCCACCGTCAGCAAGCCATCTTGCGCAGATTACAAATGGGCTAAAGTCGAAACCAGCAACACTTATTATTCGAGCAGCTTACCAGTCCCCGCGTGCGTCTGAATGGCTAAGTGAAGAAACTGGATTGCCGACACTGGCACTACCCTTTACTGTAGGAGGGAGTGAACAGGCAAAGGACCTGTTTGCGCTGTTCGATGAAACCATCAGCTCATTATTAAAGTATGCTGATTGATGGATATTGATAATTTTCAGATTATTATCGCGCCACTACTAGCTGGTATCATGGTTGTTTTGACCCATGTGCCTCTGGGGCGTGAAGTGCTTAAGCGAGGTATTATCTTTATTGATCTCGCGATAGCGCAAATAGCAGGCCTTGGTGTTGTTGTTGCGCAAATAATGGATGTGAACCTGGGTGGTTACGGTGTGCAGGTGTCGGCCGGAATCAGCGCGTTGATAGGTGGAACGATACTGTTGATGACAGAGCGTCGCTGGCCGGAAATACAGGAGGCAATTATAGGTGCCACATTTGTACTGGCGGCGAGCGCCACAATGTTGATACTGGCGAATCATGCGCATGGTGCAGAATATCTACATGACCTGTTACTGGGGCAGATACTCTGGGTTCGACTGGATCAACTGATACCAGCAGCCGTACTATTTGGAATTGTGCTGTTACTATGGCGGTTTGCATCAAGCTATATTCGAGGCATAGGGTTTTATCTTGTATTTTCGATTGCAGTGACCGCATCGGTTCAGCTGGTAGGTGTGTATCTTGTGTTTGCAAGCCTTATTATTCCTGCGCTTGCAGTTAAAAATCTTACGGGACGTCGTGCCGAATTTGTAGCCTGTATTATTGGTTTTCTTGCATACTTATCAGGTTTGATTGTATCGCTGTTTGCTAATTTGCCAGCAGCTCCACTCATAGTCTGGTCACTAGCCTGTTTCTCATTTCTGTATTATGTTTACAGGGTTAGCATGTATAAAGTCAGCTGCTAAAGCTGTTGTGACATTATAAAAATTTCCAGTATCGTCTTGCCATTGAATTATTAAGGCATGACATGAATAACAATAACAGGAGTCATGGATGAGCGGCTTTATGAGATGTGCAGTAACCCCGGTAAATGTTGCCAGGGTTTCCCTGGTTCTATTATTAATCTTCATTAGTTCATCACAGGCGCAGAAAGTATGGCAGCCAGATAAACAGCTGGTCGATGAATTGCTGGCATTGCCAGAAAATAACATCAGGACGTTTATGAAGAATAATGTCTCGTCAGATGAAAAAATCGATTATGCAGTCTTTATCGCCGGTGAGCTGATATTTAAACGTAGAGAATATAAGAAAGCTCAGGCATACATTTCGATTGCAGAATATGATTTAAAAAGACGTACTAATGACTATCGAAATAAAGCGAAAGTACATGTGCTAAGGATGACGCTTGATATGTATGATAGACGATATGACGATGTTGTCTTAAATGGCAATAAAGCGATTGATTATATGCAGAAGTATGGTGAACATACTCAAAACCGTTTTGTATATATTCTAAGTATGATTGCAGATGCACATTATACGAATGGTGATTACAGCAAGTCTCTAGACGCATCTTTACGGATCATTAATGAGTATTCAAATGGTGATAGCCGCCACAGGGCAGATGCGTTATTTAGTGCTGCAGAGTCATATTATAAATTATCGGATTATCAAAAAGGGGTGGCAGCGGCGGATAATGCGTTCAGGATTTATGAAAATACAGGGAGAACCAAAGGGCTTGGGCATGCCAGTAAAGTGCTTGGTAATCTATATAAATCAATGGGTGAAATTGAAAAAAGCAGGCAAAGCTACACGCAGGCTCTTGGCTATTATCGAGAAGTGAGGGACCATCATGGTACGGCTAATTGTCTTTATAATCTGGGAAACATCAACAGAAAAGAGAAGGAGTATGGTGTTTCGATTATGAACTATGAAGATGCAGCGTACCACTATGTGAAGAGCGGTTCAGTCAGTGGACTCGGCATGGCTAAAATGGAGATTGGCAAGGTCCAGGAGTTGATGGGGGATTATGAAAAGTCTGCAGAAATATATGATGAGGCAAAAATGTTACTTGTTAAAAGCAATAGCCAGGCAAGGCTGGCGCAGCTGGAATATTATTATGCGTCATTGCATCTCAAAAGAGGGCAGAGCAGGGAAGCGAGGAATGCATATCTAAGAGCGTTAAAGATATATCGAAAAGCTGATAATCAGAGGATGGTTGAGTGGGTTGAGAAGCAGCTGAATAAGATGCAAAAAAAGTCTGATAAAGTAACTCCATGAAGACGGCATGCGACATGAAAAATGTTAAAGTCTATTTGCTGTCTTCTATTCGATATGTATTTCTTCCGGCGCTCTTGGATTTATAGAGCATTTTATCTGCGCTATTAAGCAATGTTTCCGCTGTAACTTCCGATGTTGGGCATATGGCGATGCCAATGCTTGCGCCGATTTGAATGGCGTTGCCATCTATATTTATGGGTCGGGATAGTTCATGTATGATTTTTTCTGCAATGGCCGCGGCTTGAGATGCGTTGCAGACTTCATTTAAAAGTATTGCGAATTCATCACCACCTAGTCGACCAACACGGTCGGCATTGCGAACATTGCGTCTTATAATGTTTGACACCAGTTGAAGCAGCTTGTCACCTATTAGATGTCCATGAGTATCATTTACCTGTTTGAAGAGATCCAGGTCTAGCATGAGCAGTGAAAATCTGTGTTCTGGATAGCGATTGTGGTAGGCAACTGCATCTTCGAGTTGCTTGTGAAAATGATGCTTATTGTCTAGCCCTGTTAGGCTGTCAGACATGGCGAGGCGGCGAATTTCGGCTTCGGCTTCTCTTCTTTCTGTTATGTCTCTTACAAAGGCTGTGTAGCAGGTTTCGTCCCCTATCTGTGACTTACATATGCTGACTTCCGCCGGGAACAGGCTGTTGTCACGTCGCTTGCCCATGACTTCGGGCCTGGCATCCATCATTTTTGATTGGTGCTGTGGGTCGTTGCCAAAATCAGTTACATGTTGCTGATGCTGATTTCGTGCTTCATCTGGTAGCAGAATTGATATGTGTTGTCCCGCTATATCGCTTGCGCTGTATTGAAAGAGCTTTTCGGCCGCAGGATTAAATAGAACAATATTTTGATCTTTGTTGATGCTTATGATTCCATCAGAAGAGTTTTCGACCAGCGATTGTGTAAGTCTATGGGCTTTTTCTAATTCTCTAGTTCGTTCATTTACAAGGCCTTGTAGATCTCTTTCTCTGTTTTTTGCGCGAGAGTAAATAAAAGTAAAGGCGATGAAAGTCGCACCGATAACCAGAGCCAGGAGTAGCAGGGTGTTTCTGTTCGTGTTATTTAGGTGGTTTTTCAGGCTGGCTACCTTTTTCAGAGAGTTGGCTTCCATTAGATGGTGAATCTCACTGAACTTATCAAGAATTTGACTTTGATTTGGTAGCGCTTTCTCAAATAGTAATTGACCTGCATCGGCCATCCTGTTTTCGAGTAAAAGCTCTACTGTTTGTTTCTGAATGGGTACATTGTCTGATATTAATTCAAGTGCCTGGCTAAAAAGCCGGGATTCTTCATTGCTTAGTGTTGACTCTTGAAATACCTGTCTGAACTTAATAAATCGAGCAGCTTCAGTATCCATTTCCAGTCTTAGGCTGTCGCGATCAAATGGATCTTCGAGTATGTACATTTCAAGCAGGATCACCGAGCGTTCCCTGGCGGCAGATGTCATTTCAGACAAGGCATATCGCTTTTGATGAATCTGGGTTATCGCACTTTCGGCTTCCGAGTAAAGAGAAATTGACCCCGTGTGGATGTAATAAGCCAGCCAGGCAGAGATGCCCGCAAAAATTACCAGAGCAGCTAGAGCATGCCTGTGCTTAAACAGGCTGGCTAAGGTACTTTCATGCATAACTAACTCGTCAGATCGAAATCAGTGATTCTCACCGGGGTTCTACTGAATAGGGGTGTGTAACGATACACTTTCATTCATAGATGAGTATAGTATTGAAAGTGCCAGCCAGTGACTGTTCCAGTCAATTAGAAGTCATTTAGTTGACAATGATTAATTGAGTGCGTGTTTCTATATGTGACTTGCAGGGTTGTCTGGAGTCGTGCACTTTTAGGAATTGACTGCGCTTGTCAGTAACAGTGGGTGTGTTTTTATGTCTGTCGGCGAAGTTTGCCAATGTGTCATTGGTGCGAAATCGGCATTAACATATCATTATAATTTAATGTCGTGAGTGCTGTGCCTGTTAATCTGTCAGAAAAACAGGTGATTTTTCTATTGTTGTATCGAGAGTTCGCTGTTACATTTTGGAACGGATTTATTACTTATTCTCACTCGAAAGAAGTTCACAAACAAAGGAATGTATTTATGAAAATTATTAACGTTGTATTGTTGTTCGCTGGCCTGGTGGTTTTCGGTAATGCGGGTGCGCAATCCAAAGTTGCGTACTGGACGGTGGATGACCTGCTGTCTTCTGCTGATAAACCATTTGTGATGGGGCATCGCGGCTATGGCGAAAACACTGGCGATATTCCAGATAAGCCGATTGAAAATACAGTTGAATCAGTGTTGCGTGCGTTCGATGAAGGTGTGCCGATTGTCGAAATCGATGTAACCGTTACGTCTGACGGTAAAGCGGTCGTAATGCATGATGACTACTTAAGTGATTATACCTGTGTAAATACGCTGAGTTATGATGCGCTAAAGCAGCGACTTCCGCATGTTTCAAAATTATCACAGCTATTACGAAAAGCAAAAAAATATGCACGCAAGAGCGAGAATATAAGCGGCCTTGTTAATATAGAAGTTAAAACACCATCGCCATTATGCGACCCTAATGATGCGGGAGAGATGTCCCTTGTTGCATCCGTTGTTGATGCGGTAACAAAAACAGGTATGCAGCAGCAGGTTATTATTGAAAGTTTTTCACCCGCCTTGCTGGGATTGTTTTCAACTGACGCGGTGGAATTAAAACGTAATCTCAGCTTAAATGTATTACAGTTGCTATCGGCGGCAGAAATTCAGGCGGCGACAGGTCTTGTTGTTAACTATATTGACAAGCAGGCGGGGTTTGGGTTGCAGTGGGCTGAAATCGGTGCGCTCTTTCGCTTGCCGGGTTATGCATCATTCGATGAGTATACGGGTGTGGCATTTCATCTAGGTACACAGTTTTTAACCATCGACAAGCTGATGCTTTATCAGGTAGAGCAGATGAATGCAGGTAGTGCAGCGTATTTGGTTCAGCAATTACAGGCATCGGGCTTTAAGGTGCTGTCATACACGGTTGATACCGAGAGTGAATGGCAGTTGAACACTTCATTTGGTGTAGACGCTATTGTTACCAATGATATCCCCATGGGGTTGGCTCAGGAGTGATGGTTTTATAAATGGCATATGGCTTGCGTGCCAGCAGGATGCGCAAAGAGAACTGCCGAAGGCATACAAACGCGAAGCGCATTTGAGGTATGGGGTGTCTGAGAAAGTAATGAATCAGGAAGAAGATGGTGGGCCCGGAAGGACTTGAACCTTCGACCTGCCGATTATGAGTCGGACGCTCTAACCAACTGAGCTACGGGCCCGTATATATTTAAAGGGAAAGTAAAACCCAATAAAAAAACAGACGCCTATTATAAGCGTCTGTTTTTATGAGACAAGATTATTCTTCACCAATAAAGCTACGCAGATGCTCGGCACGTGAGGGGTGGCGCAGCTTGCGTAGTGCCTTGGCTTCGATCTGGCGGATACGCTCACGGGTAACGTCGAACTGCTTGCCGACTTCTTCCAGCGTGTGGTCGGTATTCATATTGATACCAAAGCGCATGCGCAGTACCTTGGCTTCACGTGGCGTCAGGGTCGACAGGATGTCCTTGGTCGAGTCACGCAGTGATTCACCGGTAGCCGAGTCGATTGGGGACATGATGTTGGTGTCCTCGATAAAATCGCCCAGATTTGAATCTTCATCGTCACCAATCGGTGTTTCCATGGAGATTGGCTCCTTGGCGATCTTCAGTACTTTGCGCACCTTGTCTTCCGGCATTTCCATTTTTTCTGCCAGCTCTTCAGGGGTTGGCTCGCGGCCTTTCTCCTGTAGCATCTGACGGAAGATGCGGTTCAGCTTGTTGATAGTCTCAATCATGTGAACCGGAATACGGATGGTGCGTGCCTGGTCGGCAATCGAGCGCGTAATCGCCTGGCGAATCCACCAGGTTGCATAGGTCGAGAACTTGTAGCCACGGCGGTATTCGAATTTATCGACGGCTTTCATCAGGCCGATATTGCCTTCCTGGATCAGGTCGAGGAATTGCAGTCCACGGTTGGTGTACTTCTTGGCAATCGAGATAACCAGTCGCAGGTTGGCTTCTACCATTTCTTTCTTGGCGCGGCGAGCCTTGGCTTCGCCGATCGACATCTTGCGGTTGATTTCCTTAATGTCGGATATGCTCAGACCATATGCCTTTTCAAGGTTAGCCAGCTTTAACTGAGCCTGCTTGATTTCAGGTGCCAGTGCGCTTAGAGCGTCTGAGTACTCGTGGCCTTTAACGAACTGGTCAATCCATTTCTGGTTGGTTTCATTTTCAGGAAATGACTCGATGAAGGCTTTGCGAGGCATGTGTGCCTTGTTGACGCAAAGATTGAGTATCTGTCTTTCGTAAGTGCGCACACGTTCGATTGTGGCGCGAAGCTCCTTGGTCATACCGATGATGACAGAGGGCAGGAACTTAAGCTCCATGAAGGCTTCGGCCATTTCGTCACGAGCTTTAAGAACGGCCTTCTTGTTGTTTTTTTCCAGCGACTTGAGAACTTTCCTGTAGTTCTTTGCAAGAAGTGCAAATTGCTCCATTGCGCGCTCAGGATCAGGGCCGGTATCGACAACATCGACGGAAACATCATCGTCGTCATCATCTTCGTCCTCGCGTTCTTCGGCGGGGCCGGAGGCTGGCTGAGCAATCTCATCACTGTCATCGCTGCGGAAGCCATTGATCAGGTCTGTGAGGCGCATTTCCTCGGCTTCAATCTGCTCAACGGCCTTGAGTACCTGTTCTACAGAGCGAGGGTTTGTGGCGAGCGCCATCATAACCTGCTTAAGGCCTTCTTCGATGCGCTTGGCAATCGATATCTCGCCTTCACGGGTCAGCAGCTCGACACTGCCCATTTCACGCATATACATGCGGACAGGGTCTGTGGTGCGCCCAAATTCATTTTCGATTGAGGCCAGAGCGGCCGCAGCTTCTTCAGCGGCGGTGTCGTCTGTGGCGCTGGCATCGGTCAGTACCAGGGATTCGGTATCTGGAGCAACTTCATGGACGGTAATGCCCATGTCATTGATCATGTTGATAATATCTTCAACCTGCTCCGGGTCGACGATTTCCTCAGGAAGGTGGTCGTTCACCTCAGCATATGTGAGGTAGCCCTGTTCCTTGCCTTTGGCAATCAGCTGTTTAAGGAGAGACTGTTTGTCCTGGGGGTGATTGACGGTACTTTCCCGGGTTTCTTCGGAATCCGGAGTCATGTCATCTGGGTGCTGGTTGTCTTGGCTCATGGTTATCCACAAAGTTTCAAGAATTCAAAACTGAACCACTCATTTTAGCATGCATGGCGGCCTGTAGCTATACATATCATAAAGATAATTTAGTCATGCCATCATAAATATAACTAATGCGATATACGGTAAGACCGTTGCGGTGAAGGCGGGTTCCATGCCAGGCGGCGCATTCGTGGCGGATGGCTGGAAAAGGAATTGCGCAGACAGGTGCTTGGTGGCATGGTAGCTGGCCGAATGACGATTTATTTCTGAGGGGTATCAATATGGTGAGTTTGCAGACGCCCGTGTGCGAGTTTGACCTTCCAGCCATCGACTTCGAGCTGCCGGGGGTCGATGGTAAAACCTGGAACCTGCAGGAGTGTAAGGGGGAAAACGGCCTGCTGGTGATGTTTATCTGTAATCACTGCCCGTATGTGAAGGCAATTCGTGACCGTATCGTGAGGGATACGAATGAGCTGAAAGCGCTGGGCGTGAATACGGTGGCAATTATGTCCAATGATCCGACGGAGTATGAGGAAGACTCGTTCGAAAATATGCAGAAGATTGCGCAGGCGTCGGGGTTTGATTTTCCTTACCTGCTAGATGAGAGCCAGCAGGTAGCAAAAGCCTATGGTGCGGTGTGTACGCCTGATTTCTTCGGTTATAACAGTGAACTCAAGTTGCAGTACCGGGGGCGTCTCGATGAAAGTCGTAAGGAGGCCGCGTCTGCTGATGTGCGTCGTGATCTGTTTGAGGCGATGAGGCAGGTTGCGCAGACCGGGAAGGGGCCAGAAGAGCAGATTCCAAGTATGGGGTGCTCGATTAAATGGAAAGAAGGCGCATGAGGCGATGACGGCTCGCTGTGCAAGGGCTGTCTGGTGATGCTGGTTAAAAAATAATCAGAATGCGATTGTTTTTATCTGGGTATAAAAAACGCTTGGACCGGGTATTGATGATGCCGCGCACAGCTTTCTAAGTTTCTGAAAAATAAGAATATAGTGGCTTGGCATAAGTGCTGAACGTGCGCTGGCCATGTGTTTCGATGGGCGATTTGGCTGATCTGTCTCAAGGATTAAAGTTGCCGAATTGGCCGAAGTGAGGGAAAATAGCGCCCCTTTACTTAAGAGTGGGTAGGTATACCCTGCTGTTTTGTGCACACAAAAACAGTGAACTGATTAACAGAATTCCTGCCGCTGTGTGGGCTCGGCGAAAGCCGTCACAACGGTGCAAATTTTAAAAAACTTGATTGGAGATATCCTATGTCATCACGCAGAGAGCTTGCGAATGCGGTCCGTGCTTTAAGTATGGATGCAGTGCAAAAAGCTAATTCTGGTCACCCAGGTGCGCCTATGGGTATGGCAGATATTGCAGAAGTATTGTGGAACGACCACATGAAGCACAACCCGACTAATCCCAAGTGGGCAGATCGTGATCGCTTCGTTCTTTCTAATGGTCATGGCTCTATGCTGATTTACTCACTGCTTCACCTGACAGGTTACGATCTGTCTATTGATGATCTGAAGCAGTTCCGTCAACTGCACTCTAAAACACCAGGTCATCCTGAATATGGCTATGCGCCAGGTGTAGAAACTACTACCGGCCCACTGGGTCAGGGTATTACAAATGCAGTTGGTATGGCGATCGCCGAAAAGGCAATGGCTGGCAAGTTCAACCAGAAAGGTCACACTATCGTTGACCATAATACCTATGTATTCCTGGGTGACGGCTGTTTAATGGAAGGTATCTCGCATGAGGCGTGTTCACTGGCCGGTACTTTAGGTCTGGGCAAGCTGATCGCTTACTGGGATGATAACGGCATCTCTATCGATGGCCACGTTGAAGGCTGGTTCACGGATAATACGCCTGCGCGTTTCGAAGCTTACGGCTGGCATGTGATTGCAGACGTTGATGGTCATGATCCTGAAGCGATTGCTAAAGCCACTGAAATGGCGAAGGCAATGACTGACAAGCCTACGCTGATCTGTTGTAAGACAACCATCGGTTTTGGTTCGCCAAACAAGGCGGGTTCTCATGCCTGTCACGGTGCACCATTAGGTGATGAAGAAATTAACCTGACTAAAGCTGCGCTGGGTTGGGATCATGGTGCTTTCGAAGTGCCTGAGTCTGTTTACCAGGGTTGGGATGCGAAAGAAAAAGGCAAAGCTGCAGAAGCCGCATGGAATGAAAAGTTCGCGGCATATAAAGCAGAATTCCCAGAGCTGGCGGCTGAGTTCGAGCGTCGTGTTGCTGGCGATCTGCCTGCTGACTGGGCGCAGAAGTCGGCTGACTATATCGCGTCTGTTAATGCAGAAGCGAAAAGTCCTGCGACGCGTCAGGCATCATTAGCGTCTATCGAAAACTACTCGCCAATGGTTCCAGAACTGTTTGGTGGTTCAGCTGACCTGGGTTGTTCAAACCTGACTGAATGGTCTGGTTACAAGCCAATGGATGCCAACGAAGAAGCTAACTACGTTCGCTATGGTGTGCGTGAGTTTGGTATGTCTGCAATCATGAATGGTATCGCGCTGCATGGCGGTCTGATTCCTTTCGGTGCAACCTTCCTGATGTTCTCTGAGTACGCGCGTAACGCACTGCGTATGGCGGCGCTGATGAAGATTCAGAGCATCTTCGTTTACACGCACGATTCAATCGGTCTGGGTGAAGATGGTCCGACTCACCAGCCAATCGAGCAAATCCCAACCATGCGTCTGATTCCAAACATGTCAGTATGGCGTCCTTGTGATGCGGTTGAATCGGCCGTGTCATGGCAGCAGGCGATTGAGCGTAAAGACGGTCCGTCTTGTCTGATCTTCTCGCGTCAGGGTCTGCCTCACCAGGAGCGTACTGATGCACAGATCGCTGCAATTGCTAAGGGTGGTTACATCCTGAAAGACTGCGACGGCACGCCGGATGCAATCATTATTGCAACGGGTTCTGAAGTTGCACTGGCAACAGGCGCTGCAGAAGCGATGTCTGGCAAGAAGATTCGTGTTGTATCTATGCCTGCTGTTGATCGTTTCGAAGCGCAGGACGATAGCTACCGTGCATCTGTCCTGACAGCGGGTGTGCCAACAGTTGCCGTTGAAGCTGCTGCGACTGCGCTGTGGTACAAGTATGCGGATGCGGTTGTAGGTATTGACCACTTCGGTGAGTCTGCACCTGCAGGTGAGCTGTTCAAAGAATTTGGCTTCACTGTTGAGAATGTTGTTAAAGCAGTTGAGTCTGTACTCTAAGTAGCGAATTGCTGTCATCCCCGAATGCTTCTGTCGGGGATCCAGTGTCTTTGGGCTGAAAGTAAAAAGTCACTAGGCTCCCGACAGAGGCATTCGGGAGCGACGGATTAAAGTAAGTTTAATTTTTGAAAATATAACCGAGGATAAAAAATGGCTATTAAAGTAGGTATTAACGGTTTTGGTCGTATCGGCCGTATGGTATTCCGTGCAGTTTACAATGAATTCAAAGACATCGAGATTGTTGGTATCAACGATCTGCTGGATGCTGACTACCTGGCATACATGCTGAAGTATGACTCAGTACACGGTCGTTTCGGCGGTACTGTAGAAGCGGGTAACGGTTGCATGGTTGTTGACGGTAAAGAAATCCGTCTGACTGCTGAGCGCGATCCTGCTGACCTGAAATGGGGTGATGTAGGTGCAGATATCGTTATCGACTCTACTGGTTTCTTCCTGACTGAAGAAGGTTGTCAGAAGCACATCGATGCAGGTGCAAAGAAAGTTGTTATGTCTGCGCCTTCTAAAGACGGCACGCCAATGTTCGTATACGGTGTTAACCACGACACTTACGCGGGTCAGGCGATCGTTTCTGCAGCGTCTTGTACAACAAACTGCCTGGCGCCAATGGCTAAAGTTATCAATGACAAGTGGGGCATCAAGCGTGGTCTGATGACGACTGTTCATGCTGCTACTGCAACTCAGAAAACGGTTGACGGTCCTTCTCAGAAAGACTGGCGCGGTGGTCGCGGTATCCTGGAAAACATCATCCCATCATCAACGGGTGCTGCTAAGGCAGTAGGTGTTGTTCTGCCAGAACTGAATGGCAAGCTGACGGGTATGGCTTTCCGTGTTCCGACTTCTGACGTATCTGTTGTTGACCTGACAGTTGAGCTGAACAGCGAAGCGACATACGAAGACATCTGTGCAGCGATGAAAGATGCTTCTGAAAACGGTGATATTTCTAAGACTCTGGGTTACACAGACGAGAAAGTGGTTTCTACTGATTTCCGTGGTGTTGGTTTCTCTTCAATCTTTGATGCAGAAGCGGGTATCGCGCTGGACGGCACATTTGTTAAGCTGGTTAGCTGGTACGACAACGAGTACGGCTACACTTGTAACATGATGCGTTTCGTAGAGCACGTCGCTGCAAACTAAGAATCTTTTCCCCGATAGCGGCGTTGTCGGGGATTTTTGAATGCATCGCGCACATAAGTGCGCTCAGACATCTCAAAAATCCCCTCCGCCTTGCTCTCGGGAAAAATCTTTCTTAGTTTGCCATCATCGTAGTTTTCTACGATGGTGGCAAAAAGGAATTTAGAGGGTGAGTCATTGTGGTTTGATGGCTCGCCCTTTAAAGCTTAAAACCTGTTTGTAAAGTTGCTCGAGTGGTTGAGTAATTTTACCAGTAGGCTTTAAATGACTCCCCGTTTAAGCGGGTTGAGTAAAACAGATATCAGGCTTGTGACATGTCAGTGTTATGAGTCGAAGGGTTTGATATGGCAATCAAAATTGCAATAAATGGCTATGGTCGAATCGGCCGTAACATATTGCGTGCAATTTATGAGTCTGGGCGTACGGATGAGGTGCAGGTTGTTGCGATCAATGACCTTGGCGATGCGTTTACCAATGCGCATTTAACCCAGTATGACACGGCGCATGGCCGTTTCCCTGGTGAGGTTACAGTTGATGGCGATTATATGGTCGTCAACGGTGACAAAATTCGTGTGCTTGCTGAGAAAGACCCTGCAAATCTGCCATGGGGTGAGTTGGGTATTGATATTGTGCATGAGTGTACGGGGTTTTTTGCCAGTAAGGATAAAGCGTCTCTACATGTGCAGGCTGGTGCAAGTAAAGTGCTTATATCTGCGCCCGGTGGTCATGGTGTAGATGCAACGATAGTGTACGGTGTGAACCATGATGTACTGAAGCCCGATGATACGGTTGTTTCGAATGCATCATGCACAACAAATTGTCTTGCGCCACTGGTCAAGCCGATCAATGAAAAAATAGGTATTGAGAATGGTCTGATGACAACCATTCATTCATATACCAATGATCAGGTGTTAACGGATGTGTATCACAGTGATCTGCGTCGCGCTCGATCTGCAACCAGTTCAATGATACCGACGAAAACCGGTGCGGCTGCTGCAGTCGGCCTGGTGTTGCCAGAGTTGAATGGCAAGCTGGATGGGTTTGCTGTGCGTGTGCCGACAATAAATGTGTCGCTAGTGGATTTGACCTTTAGTGCAAGTCGTGACACAACGGTTGAAGAAATCAACGCGATTATGAAGGAGGCGGCTGACGGCAAGGTGCTGGGTTACAGCAATGGTCCGCTGGTTTCGGTCGACTTTAATCACACCAGTACGACCTCAAATTTTGATGCAACATTAACACGCGTCATTGGAGGCAATCTGGTTAAGGTTTGTGCCTGGTATGACAATGAATGGGGTTTTTCAAACCGCATGATTGATACCACAATTGCAATGATGAGTGCGTCATAGAGAGACTGCCACATCGATAAGGTTTTTAAAGTTGTTTGCTAAGTGAATATTTAGCAAACAACTTTTGAGTAATTTATTTATTTTTTAGGAGAGTTTTCATGTCAGTAATTAAAATGACTGATCTTGATCTTGCGGGTAAGCGTGTTCTGATTCGTCAGGACCTGAACGTACCAGTTAAAGATGGCAAGGTAACAAGTGCAAAGCGTATTGAAGCATCTATGCCAACGATTAAGCACTGCATCGAAGCAGGTGCTAAAGTTATGCTGATGTCTCACCTGGGGCGTCCTACTGAAGGCGAACCTGCAGATGAGTTTTCACTGCTGCCAGTTGTTAACTACCTGACGGATGCGCTTGGAAAAGAAGTTAAGCTGGTAAAAGACTATCTTGATAAGGCACCTGAACTTGCAGATGGTGAAGTTGTTGTACTTGAAAACTGTCGCTTCAATGTTGGTGAAAAGAAGAACGACGAAGCACTTTCCAAACAGTACGCAGCTCTGTGTGATGTGTATGTAATGGATGCATTTGGAACAGCTCACCGTGCACAGGCCTCCACTCATGGCGCGGGTCAGTTTGCTCCCGTTGCATGTGCAGGCCCGCTGCTGGCAGCGGAGCTGGATGCGCTAGGTAAGGCACTGGATAACCCGGCTCGCCCAATGGTTGCGATTGTTGGTGGTTCTAAAGTATCAACCAAGTTGACGGTTCTTGAGTCGCTATCGAAAGTAGTCGATCAGCTGATTGTAGGCGGTGGTATCGCGAATACATTTATTGCAGCTGCGGGTCATAATGTTGGTAAGTCACTTTACGAAGAAGACCTGATTGATACAGCGAAGAAGCTGACAGAAGATGCAAAGGCTCGTGGTGGTGATATTCCTGTTCCAACGGATATCGTATGTGCTAAAGAATTTGCTGAAACTGCAGAAGCAACGCTTAAGAAAGTTGAAGAATGCGCAGATGATGACATGATCTTTGATATCGGCCCTGACTCGGCAGCGGTGCTTGCTGAAGTACTGAAGAAAGCCGGTACTATTGTCTGGAACGGTCCTGTCGGCGTGTTTGAATTCGATCAGTTTGGCGAAGGTACAAAAGCGATCTCAATGGCGATTGCTGATTCTCCAGCATTTTCTATTGCAGGCGGTGGTGACACACTGGCAGCTGTTGATAAGTACAATATTTCTGACAAGGTCTCATACATTTCAACAGGTGGTGGTGCGTTCCTGGAATTCCTGGAAGGTAAAGAACTGCCAGCTGTGGCAATGCTTGAGGCACGAGCAAAAGACGCATAATTACTGACACAAAACGAGGTGATGCCTCGTTTGGTCTGCATGCGGTTTGCGTCAAAGTCAGGTCAGCTGCTTCGATGAAGCACTGACCTGAAGATTTTGAATAGCTCCGTCGGGCACCAGGGGGTGTCCAGTTGTATTAAAGTAGTTTTGAAGAAGTAAGAATTGAGCGGTAAAAATATAGAGGAGCTTCTACCCTTGCGTAGAACGAAAATAGTAGCAACATTAGGGCCATCGACTGATAAGCCCAGGGTTATCGAAGAGCTGGTGCGAGCTGGTGTTGATGTCGTGCGTTTGAATTATTCACATGGCACACATGAAGAGCAGGCAAAGCGTGTCGAAATGGTACGAGCGGCAGCAGAAAAGTGTGGGCGTGTAGTAGGTGTGCTTGCAGATATGCAGGGCCCAAAAATCCGTACAGAGCGTTTTGTGGATGGCAAGGTATTTCTTAAAGAAGGCGATATGTTCTGCCTTGATGCAGATATGGATCCAACCGCTGGCAACGTGAATGCTGTAGGCATTACGTATAAAACTCTGCCGAAGGATGTTAAGCCAGGAAATCGCCTGCTACTCGATGACGGTCGTATGTTACTGGATGTCGATCATGTCGATGGAATGAAAATACACTGCCGAGTTGTGCATAGTGGTTATCTGTCTGACAAGAAGGGTATTAATCTGCTGGGCGGAGGGCTTTCTGCGCCTGCGCTTACTGATAAGGATAAGGAAGATATCAAATCAGCCGCAGCTCTAGAAGCTGATTATGTTGCGATATCATTCCCTAAAACTGCAGACGACATCGTTCAGGCTCGTAAACTGTTGAGAGATGCTGGTGGTCATGGTGCTATTGTCTCGAAAATCGAGCGAGCAGAAGCCCTTGATGTTATTGATGAAATCATAGAAGCATCCGATGCTATTATGGTTGCGCGTGGCGATCTGGGTGTTGAAATTGGGGATGCTGAGCTACCAGCGGTACAGAAAGACCTGATATCAAAGGCGCGTAGTATGAATCGCGTAGTGATTACGGCAACACAGATGATGGAGTCGATGATCGATAACTCGATTCCAACTCGCGCCGAAGTGTTTGACGTAGCGAATGCGGTACACGATGGCACTGATGCAGTTATGCTCTCTGGTGAGACAGCTGCGGGTAAATTCCCTATCGAAACAGTAAAGGCGATGAGTCGTATCTGTACATCAGCCGAGCGCCACCCGCGTGCGTTAAAGTCGGATCACCGTATGGAGCTGACCTTTGGCCGGGTTGATGAAGCGATTGCTATGGCAACGATGTATACCGCTAATCATCTTGAGGTTGATGGTATTGCTGCGCTAACGGAATCGGGTTCTACAGTACTCTGGATGTCACGCATTAGCTCGGGTATACCGATATATGCAATGACACCGCATCAGCAGACTCGACGAAAATTAACACTTTACCGTGGCGTTTATCCGACCAGTATCGATTTTAGTCAGGTAGGAGATTACAATGTCAGTTCGACGGTTGCTGGCCTGCTGAAGGACAAGGGCATCCTCGATGATGGAAACAGGATTATTATCACGCGGGGCGACTCCCTGGGTGACGAAGGTGGCGGTACCAATAACATGAAGATCGTTACCATCGGTAGTATACAAGAAGCAAATTCTTAGGATTTTTTAGAAATGACGTGGCCGTTATAGCCACTTTAACAACCTTGTTTAAGGAGTAAATACTATGGCATTAGTATCACTACGCCAGTTACTGGACCATGCTGCTGAAAACGGCTACGGCATGCCAGCGTTCAACGTTAACAACATGGAGCAGGTGCATGCCATCATGCAGGCTGCTGATGAAGCTAACAGCCCCGTTATCATGCAGGGTTCTGCAGGTGCACGCTCTTACGCAGGTGAACCATTCCTGCGTCACCTGATTTCTGCTGCAATTGAAATGTATCCACATATTCCAGTTGTTATGCACCAGGATCACGGTTCTGAGCCTGCAGTATGTCTGCGCTCTATCCAGTCTGGTTTCTCATCTGTAATGATGGACGGCTCACTGATGGCAGACATGAAGACGCCATCTTCATACGAGTACAACGTTGCTGTTACCAAGCAGGTTGTTGAAATGGCTCACGCGGGCGGTGTATCTGTTGAGGGTGAGCTGGGTTGTCTGGGTTCACTGGAAACCGGTGAAATGGGTGAAGAAGATGGTCACGGCGCGGAAGGCAAGCTAGACATGGATCAGCTGCTGACAAGCGTTGATGAAGCAGCTGACTTCGTAAAGCAGACAGGTGTTGATGCGCTGGCGATCGCGATCGGTACTTCACACGGTGCTTACAAGTTCACAAAAGAACCTACTGGTGAAATTCTGCGTATCGACCGCATCAAGGAAATCCACGCCAAGATTCCTGACACTCACCTGGTTATGCACGGCTCTTCTTCAGTGCCTCAGGACTGGTTGGAAATCATCAACAACTACGGTGGTGACATGGGTCAGACTTACGGTGTACCAGTTGAAGAAATCGTTGAAGGTATCAAGTCTGGTGTTCGCAAAGTTAACATCGATACGGACCTGCGTATGGCATCGACTGGTTCGATCCGCAAGTTCCTGGCAGATAACCCATCTAACTTTGACCCGCGTAAGTTCCTGAAGGAATCTACAAAGGCAATGAAGGATATCTGTAAGGCACGCTACGAAGCATTTGGCTGTGCGGGTCAGGCAGATAAGATCAAGCCAGTTTCTCTGGAGAAAATGGTTGATTTCTACAAGTAATCTTAGCGATCAGCTTGTATAAAAGAAGGGGGGGCATTTGCTCCCCTTTTTTTGTGCCTGACGGATTTGTATTTTAATCTGCTCTAAACTTGTACAACATTAATAAAAAAATTGCTGTAATGAAAAAAACAGATATTGCTGAAGATAAGTATCTTGAATATATGGATGATATACGTGCTGAGCAGGTATATCAGTTATATATGGCGCTAAAATTTTCGATGGCTGGTTCAATTGCTGTGGCATTGATTGTCGTATATTCGATCTGGGGTAGTGTGAACCATCTATATCTTACGGTCTGGTTGGCCTTGATAACGATAGTTTCAGTTGTGCGACTGGGCACAATATCGCTTTACAGTAAGAAACAAAAAGATAATAAAAATGTAGAGCAGCTGCAGAAAATATTTTATGTAGGACTTGTCGCGTCAGTAATAAGCTGGTCATTATGTAGTGTATTTATTGTGTCCGATATAAACACAATCGAAAGGCTGGTGATAAGCCTGGCAGTTGCGGGTGTGTGTGCGGGTGCAGTATCCAGTTTAACGGCACAGCTAAAAGCCCTGGTAATATTTATACTGCCTGTTCTGAGTGTGTATGCGGCATGTTTTGTATATCTTGGAAAAGATTACCACTCAATGGCATTCCTTAGTGTTGCTTTCATGTTGCTTCTACTGTCATCAGGCAAGCGAATGTATGAAAATACATTGCAGAACATTTATCTAAGATTGTTTAGTGAGCATCAGTCACTGGAAATTAAAAAAAATGAGCAGCGTTTCAGGGACGTAAGCGAGGCTGCAGGAGAATATATCTGGGAAACAGATGCGCTATATAGATATACATTTGTGAGTGAAAAGGTCATGGAGGCCAGAGGATATGGTCCAGAAGCAATGATTGGTAAATCAATTCTGGATCAGGTAGATAAGTCAGAAGTAGAGCGAATTAGAAAAATATTAGAAGACTCACTCGAGATTAAAAAAAGCTTTTCCGTGGAGTTTAAAGTCGGTTCTGAGGAAATATTAGAGAGCTGGGAGAAGATAAACGGCGTTCCGATGTATGATGAGGCAGGCAGGTTTTCAGGGTTTCGTGGTGCAGGATCAAGTATTACTGGACGCAAGCGAGCCGAACAGGCGCTAGTAGAAGCGCAGAAAAGAGCGGAAGCGGCATCACAGGCGAAAAGTGACTTTCTTGCAACTATGAGTCATGAGATTCGAACGCCGATGAATGGGGTGATCGGTATGGCTCAGCTGCTGAAAAAAACTGAACTCGATGAGACGCAGAAAAAGCATGTTGAAGTTATTAATCAGTCTGGAAAAATGCTTCTTTCAATTATAAATGACATTCTTGATTATTCAAAAATTGAAGCTGGAAAACTGGAAATTGAAAGTCATGAGTTTGTGCTGTCGGAATTAATTAATAAAGTTAGAGAGTTAATGCAGCTACACTTTGATGAAAGTGGCAACAGTTTTATTGTGACTATAAATGATGGCGCAAATCGTTTATTGGGGGATGTTACGCGATTAAGACAGGTTCTGGTGAACCTGATTAGCAATGCGAATAAATTCACGCATCATGGCACGGTAGAATTACGGGTCACTGTAATACCTGATAATAAAGAAGATTGTGTACGATTTACTGTAAAAGACACGGGTATAGGTATTTCAGAAGAGGCGCAAAAAAGATTGTTTGAATCATTTACACAGGCAGATAGTACGACAACACGAAAATATGGCGGCACGGGACTTGGTCTGGCCATATCGAGTAAGTTAGTGAGCTTAATGGGAGGCGCTATTTCCCTGAAGAGTAAAGAAGGCGTGGGCTCGGAATTCAGTTTTGAATTGAAGCTAAAGCGAGTTGATGACCTGGATAAAAAGACTATCGAAGAGTCTCAGCCGGAAGCTTGTGTGCCCGATCTGAAAGGCATGTCGATACTCCTCGTTGAAGATAATATGGTAAATCAGCTGGTTGCAAAATCGATGCTTGAACAATCTGGCTTAAGTGTGGATGTTGCAGATAATGGCGTGATAGCAGTTAAAAAAGCGAAATCAAATAATTATGATCTTATTTTGATGGATCTTAATATGCCTGAAATGGATGGAATAGAGGCCACACGATTAATAAAACAGGCAAGTAAAAATGGTGATACGGCTATCGTAGCGGTGACAGCAAACGCAAGTCTTAATGACAGGCAAAGGTGTCGCGAAGCTGGTATGGATGATTTTATGAGCAAGCCCTTCGAGATTGAAGAGCTTGATAATGTTATAAGAAAGTGGCTGATATAACTCGCTATTTGTTGTGAGGTTCATTTGCATGTGAAAGATACAGGGACAGGCCTATCAATGCGATACCACCTGCGAAGGCGAGTAGATCCATAGGTGTGTTGAAGCTCATCTGCAAGGCAAACTCAAAAAACTTGACGATTAGAATCATCAGAATAACTTTCGCGAGGCGCGCTTTTAAATCATCCAGGCTGGATATGACAAGGACCTGTGAGGCGTTTTCTGCGTCCTCTGCCATATCGATTTTACTAATAAATAACTCGTATAAACCGAGTGCGAAGATAAGTAAAACAGTTGCAAGTAAATAACCGTCAATAAGTTCTACAACGTGAGTGATAGTTTCGCTTCTCAGTAGAAAGCGATCTTCACCAACGAGAGAAGGGTACTCGACGAGGTGGCCTATCATGTAAACAGCATCAACAGTGGCCATGAAAAACATCGCCAGACTCGAGACCAGGCTAATAATAACGGCGGCGATGACGATATATCGACTTTGCCACAGCATGCTTTCAAAAATATGTTCGAATTTTTTCACAGGTTAAAGGCTCATCTTGCGTTGTAAATGTAGACCTTTGTATTTTACCTCGATTCGGTTTATTGTGAAGTGAATTGGACATGAGGTGAATAATGCTCGAAACCATCACGAATTTCACGGGTCAACTTGCGAGCCTTTTATGGGGTAGCTGGATAACACTGGCGGTACTACTAGGGGTAGGACTGTATCTGACTATCAGGTTAGGCGTTATACAGATTAGAGGCTTTCGTCACTCCTTACATATAGTAAGTGGCAAATACAGCTGTAAGGATGATCCTGGAGATGTTAATCACTTTCAGGCATTGTCGACCGCGCTATCTGCCACAGTGGGTACAGGTAATATCGCCGGTGTTGCTACTGCTATCTCATTAGGTGGGCCAGGTGCTCTGTTCTGGATGTGGATAACCGCTTTTCTCGGTATGGCAACAAAGTTCACGGAGAGTACCCTCGCGCTACAATTCAGGGAAATTGATGAAAACGGCGTTTCTGGTGGGCCTATGTATACATTATTGCATGGGCTCAAAATGAAACGAATGGCAATCCTGTTCGCCCTGTTTGCCGCTATTGCTTCGTTCGGTATCGGTAATCTTGTTCAGGTTAATTCTGTGGTTGATGGCTTAGCCTATATTGCACCAGAGGTGAGGGACTATAGCTGGCTGGTGGGTATTACCATGGCATTACTGGTGGGTATGGTAATACTCGGCGGGGTAAAACGTATTGCGAAAGTTGCTAGTACGATAGTCCCGTTTATGGCAATTACTTATATCGTGATTGCTCTGGCCGTACTGTTGAATGAATATGAGAAGATTCCAGCGGCATTTTCTACGATTATTAATCATGCCTTAAACCCATGGGCGGTAGGTGGTGCTGCAGTGGGTGAGGCCATACGCTGGGGTGTGGCGCGAGGGCTGTTCAGTAATGAGGCCGGATTGGGGTCGTCGCCGATGGCGCATGCCGCGGCAAGTACGAAAGAGCCTGTACGAGAAGGTCTGGTCGCGATGATGGAGCCTTTCGTCGATACACTGATTATCTGTACGCTAACGGGGCTTGCGATTATAGTAACCGAGTCTCATATAAGCTCACCAGAAGATGTAAAAGGGGCGTCACTAACAGCATACGCCTTCAGTCATTCGATTGGAGAGGCTGGCGGGATTATCGTTGGTTGTGGGCTCGCGCTATTTGCGTTTTCCACGATCATCGCATGGTCATATTACGGTGATCGCAGTGTAAAATTCATGTTTGGTGAAAAAGCGGTACAGCCCTATCGCGTCATTTATACCGGGCTTATTGTGGTTGGTGCTATGGTGCCACTGAATCTTGTCTGGAATATAGCCGATATCACAAATATACTGATGGCAATACCTAACCTGATAGCATTGGTATTATTAAGTGCGCTGGTTAAGAAAATGAAAGATGACTATTTTAAGCGTCATCAAACCGCCGAAAAAGACTAAGTAAACTGGAGTAAAAATATGTCTGAATTACTGATTGAAGATTTAACTGTTGGTGAAGGTGCAGAAGCCGGTGCGGGTGAAGGCGCACAGATTGTAGTTGTGCACTACACCGGATGGTTAACGGATGGAAGCAAGTTTGATTCAAGCCTGGATCGTAATGACCCATTTAGTTTTACGCTGGGTGTTGGCCAGGTTATTCGTGGCTGGGATGAAGGTGTTAAAGGTATGAAGGTTGGCGGTAAGCGTAAGTTAACCATTCCGCCAGAAATGGGTTATGGTGCTCATGGCGCGGGCGGCGTGATTCCACCCAATGCAACACTAGTATTTGAGGTTGAGCTATTAGATATACGTTAAATGTTGATGCGATGCCGTGTAAAATCATAGCGTCTTAAACAGATTAAACGATGTTGTTTAGCTAAAAATATAAAAAAGCCCCGATAACGGGGCTTTTTTCTGTAAGTTATATGACGCTAAAAAGGCTGTTTGAAAATTGTTTATAGCCAGCTATAAATATTGGCGACACCATCGAGTGTAACGGTATAGCTATTGCAGCTGTTGTAAACGACCGTTGCCGATTTTCCACCAGCTGAAAAGGTGATTTGACCGGAGCTGGGTCGGTCTTCATAAGGTGAGCTGCAATTAAAGTACATATCTGATGCGTTTATATCGATCTTGCCATGGTCAGGGTCTGTGACCGTGGCGGTAACATTGTATCCATTCACCTCATCCCCGGAAACACTGAGATTCGATATGGTATAGGTACGATTGTCTATGCCGAGTACAGAGGAACTCTTGGTGCAGCTCGTAGTGTTATTAGTAATTTCACAGTCTATCGAAAGATCAATTTCCTGTGCCGGATTGTCACCAATCTTAACCGTGAAGTTATTATAGCTTAGTGAAAAAGCTGACTGAGAACCGGATATCACTACCGAGCCATTAATGACGATACCCGTAGTAACCTCACACTGTACAAAATCATAACTGCCAGTTGGGCCAGTGCCGAAATTATCAGTAAACTGACCTGTGGGTGAGTTAATGCAGGCGAAGGCAGGGCTGTAAATATTTTCAGTTAAAGATTTATTGAAGTCATCAACAGCCTGTGAAGTACTGACGTCAGAAGACGTTTTATAATTGAATAAATTGGCCTTGTTTGAACTAATGCTCTGGCTGGCACCCTCGGTTGCCGCTATCGACAGGCTCTGCACATTATCGGCGGTAATCGAGGGAGAGCTGCTACTGCCGCCGCAACCAGTGAGAATAAGAAAGCCTGTTATCGGAATGATGCGTGTATATGAATACATAATAAGTCCTGCCTGTATTAATTATTGTCAGTAAGTCAGATCCTGTATTTCTCTGATATCACAATAAATCGATGAGCGTGGAGATGCATTTTTTAGTATGGCAATTATAGCTGAGTGATAATGTGAGCCAACTCAAGCTTCTGCGGATTACAGTGGGTGAAGGATGGACGACAGGGTTGAAGTATCCAGGCTTTGTCCATAAGCGTTGGTAAAAACTGGTACAGGCGACAACTCAGCCAGCTCCGCAGCATTATCCATGCCATGAGGTGGCGTCTGTTGACTGGTCTGATTAAGGATCACAGCGCGAGCCTGCAGCTGATAATGCTGTATGGCATTCAGTCCCATAAGTGCCTGGTTGACACCACCAAGCCGATCATCGACAACGAGTACTACTGGTAGATTGAGGGCATGTGCCAGGTCGGCATTGAGTGCTTTTTCGCAGATAGGCGAAAGAAAGCCTCCGGCACCTTCCACCAGCAGAATGTCGCTCTTCTCTGAGAGTGATTTACAGTGGTCTGCAAGTTGTTCGAGACTAACGCGACGATCGGCAATACGTGCTGCCAGTTGTGGTGACAGGGCATCACTAAAGGTGTTTGGGCATATCATATCCAGTGAAAGTTGAGACTGGCTTGCAAGCCTGAGGGCGTTAGCATCAGCTGGAAACAGGTTTCCATCAATCAGCTCGCAGCCAGACTCCACAGGCTTGCAGGGGGTTACACTGAGCTGCCTGGAAATAGTCTCAAGTAGCTGGCAGCTGATATAGGTTTTACCTACGCCTGTGTCGCTGCCTGTAATAAATAAGCCACGCATTTCTAGCGAGTAAGACGGGTCAGTGCTTCGTGATATTTCTCTGAGGTTTTACTGACGATATCATCTGGCAATTCGGGGCCAGGAGCCGTCTTGTTCCAGTCGAGTGTTTCGAGGTAATCGCGAACAAACTGCTTGTCGAAACTCATTGGACTTGTGCCGGGTTGATACTGATCTGCCGGCCAGAATCTTGAGGAGTCAGGTGTCAGGACTTCATCGATCAGAACGAGCTGATTGTTTTCATCTACGCCAAATTCGAATTTGGTGTCGGCAATGATAATGCCACGCTGCAGTGCAAAATCTGCGGCTTCCTTATAGAGCCTGAGGCTGACATCTTTTACCTGGTTTGCGAGATCTTCACCCAGTAATTCAACGGTCTTGTTGAAATCGATGTTCTCATCGTGCTCGCCGACGTCTGCCTTGCTGGAAGGTGTGTAAATCGGTTCGGGTAATTTATCGGCCAGGTGTAAGCCTTCGGGCAGCTTAATGCCACAGATGCTACCGCTGGTCTGGTAATCTTTCCAGCCGGAGCCAATAATATATCCACGTACGATAGCTTCGACGGGCAGAGCCTTCAGTTTCTTTACGACCATTGCATGTCGCTCAACGGCTTTGCGCTCATTAGCGTCTGTTATGATGTCGCTGAGCGGAATATCGGCCAGATGATTTGGAATAATGTGCTCAAGTCGATTAAGCCAGAAGCGTGTTACTTCATTGAGGATGATGCCCTTATCCGGGATCGGGTTTGGCATAATTACATCGAACGCGGAAATACGGTCGGTGGTCACGATGAGCATATGCTTGTCGTCGATATCATAGATATCGCGAACCTTGCCTTTATGCAGGAGTTTGAGGTTGCTTATATTGCTAGTATGAAGGCTCATGGTCTTATCTGGCTTGAGTGTACAGCCCGATATTTTAACAAATACTGACCGCTAGAGCGAGATCAGTGAGATCTTCATTATGTTTTGAAAAACATCTCACGAAGCTCACGACGTAGTATTTTTCCAACATTTGACTTGGGCACTTCATCCACGAACTCGACATGCTTGGGTATTTTATAGCGCGTCAGAGATGCCTCGCAATGTAGTTGTATATCTTTGAGGCTTAAATCTGGGTTTTTACTGACGATAACCGCCATGACCACCTCGCCAGAGATGTCATCGGGTTTACCAATCACACCCACTTCAAGCACATCCTCATGACTGGAAATAACGGCTTCAACTTCATTCGGGTATACATTAAAGCCAGAAACAATAATCATGTCTTTTTTACGATCCACGATCTGGAAATAACCATCGTCATCCATAAAGCCAATGTCACCACTATGAAACCAGCCCTCATCGTCAAAGACTTTAGCGGTTTCCTCGGGACGATTGTAATACCCCGGTGTTACCTGGGGCCCTTTGATGCAGATTTCACCCGCTTCACCGGCGGGGAGTTGCTGATTATTGTCGTCTTTAATACAGACATCCGTTAATGGTATCGGTAGCCCTATTTTTCCATTATAGGATTTAAGGTTCATAGGGTTAATGCATACAGCGGGTGATGTTTCTGTTAGGCCGTAGGCTTCCAGCAGACAACTGCCTGTTATGTCCTGCCACCTGTCAGCTACGGATTTCTGTACCGCCATGCCCCCACCCAGGGTAATTTTTAGTTTGGAAAAATCTACATCTGAAAAGCCCGGCGTGTTTAATAAACCATTGAATAGTGTGTTAACACCTGTGAGAGCGGTAAATTGTGCAGTACGTATTTCCTTTACAAAGCCTTTCATGTCGCGTGGGTTTGTTATCAGGTGATTGAGCCCACCAATTTTCATAAAGAACATGCAATTCGCCAGTAAGGAAAAGATATGATAAAGCGGCAGAGCGGTTATGATATGTTCCTTGCCTTTATCGACAAAAGGTTCAATCCATTCACTGACCTGTTGTAGATTTGCAACCATGTTCCCATGAGTCAGGATGGCGCCTTTGGCGACGCCGGTAGTGCCACCAGTGTACTGTAGGAACGCGATATCCTGCTGTGTAAGAGATGGGCGTTTAAGTTCCTGCGAACGACCCGTTTTGAGTGCGTGTTTATAGGCGATCGAATGGTTGATTGTAAATGCCGGTACCATTTTTTTCACATGTTTTACGACAAGGTTGATGATGCAGCTTTTGGGGAAACTAAGCATATCGCCCATGCGAGTGATAATGGTGTGTTTGATGGATGTATCTGCGATAACTTTTTCCAGTGTGCTGGCAAAATTTTCAAGAATAATAATTGCGCTTGCACCAGAGTCATTCAGCTGATGCTTTAATTCGCTCACGGTGTACAGGGGGTTGGTATTGACCACAGTAAGTCCGGCACGTAATGCGGCAATGATTGCGACCGGATTCTGTAACAGGTTGGGCATCATGATAGCAATGCGATCACCTTTATTAAGACCAAGTCCATTCTGCAGGTAGGCGGCAAGGTCACGGCTATACTGGTCAATTTCCCTGTAGCTGAGAGTTTTGCCGAAATTCGAGAAACAGGGATTGTTCTGATATTGTGAAAAAGACTGCTCTAGCACGTCGATGAGCGAGTCATAGGCGTGTATGTCTGCATCATGAGGGATGCCTTCGGGGTAGCTTTTGTACCAGGCGTGAGACATTGTACACTCCTTGCTGTCTTAATGATGATGTATAAATTCTTATACCAGAAAACGCTGGATAATAGTTATTTTATAGTACAGCCAGGCTGATTGATAAATAGCTCAGAAAATAATCGGTTGCTGCTGACTATCCCAGGCAGGGTATTTTTCCATAATCGACTCAAACAGGCTGGATTCCAGCCAGTAATCGAGCCAGCGGATGAGGTTTGTGTACCCGGACTGCCGGAACCAGGCTATATCGACATAGGCAAACTGACGAATAAAGGGAAATATTGCAATATCAATCAGGCCGGGCAGGTTCGACAGCAGGAATCTATGGGTTGCTAGCTGCTCGTCAAGTAAAGCGAGAAAAGCCTCACCCTGCCTGCGGTAGTGTAGCTGATCAAATTCCGGGAAGCGATCGTGATATTTATAGTGATCGAGGTGGGTCTTGAAGTGGTTGTCATTCTTGTCGAGCAATAGCTCGGTAGCGTGTGTATGCGCTACGCTGGCTGGCTTCCAGCCATCAGGGTCTCCCTGTGAAAGCGCCCAGTTGATGATGTCGATGCTTTCATCCAGTACCGCGCCGTCTGTTAGTACCAGCACGGGAACTGTACCCTTGGGTGATGCATTCAGCATGGCCTCGGGTTTGCACTTCAGGATGATTTCGCGCAACTCGACGTTAACTCCGGCATAGCGGATTGCCATACGAGCCCGCATGGCGTAGGGGCAGCGTCGAAAGCTATATAAGACCGGATGGCGCTGCTCCATGTATGTCAGTATTAGCCAGAAATTTCACTGCAGGGCTGGCTATTCTCGCCATATTGCTGTTCAAGGAAGGCGATAATATCGCTGGACTCGTACATCCAGATGGTTTCACCATTTTGCTCAATGCGCAGGCAGGGAACCTTAATTTCGCCGCCACCTGCTAACAGCTCGGCTCGGTGTGGATTCTTCTGTGCGTCACGGGTTTCGATATTCAGGCCCAGACGTTTAAACGCCCTGCGAGTTTTCAGGCAGAAAGGGCATGCGTAGAACTGATAAAGCGAGAGGGCGGAGGTTTTTTTATCCACACAGGATTGCTCTTCCGCAGTGCGTCTTGTGCGACCCGTAGGGATGAAAAAACTGATCAATATGATAAAGCGGCCAAGGCCTTCACGTAGCAGTTTGAGTAGCATGTTGGTATCCGGTCAGCGTAAAAAAACGGGCTGCTATTTTAACGCAGTTGGACGATGCTTTGAACTGATGGAGAAGGGCTAATTAGCGACAGGCTCGGTTTTACGATTAATGGAAATAGTACTGATAAGCCAGCTCAAGCTGGCTGAACAGGGTGTCAGGCTGACGTTGCCTGAGCCAGCGTAAAGCCATTGAATGATTTCGAGATATTACGAAATTGTATTTAAAATCAATACGATGGCGATGTTCGTCGTTATTGAATTCCTCGCCGCTAATATTCAGATGTACGGTGCTCGACGAAAAATGGTGTAATAATCCAGTGGAAAAGCCAGCTGCAGGTGTAATGGCCGCGTCGAACTGACTGTTGGTTTCCAGCCGGGCAGTGATTAGCCCATAGATATAGCCATGACGCCAGGTATCATAGGTGACTCCAGCGCCCGCCGTCACATGACCTGTCAGATGCTGTTTTCCATGAATCCACTGCTGCTCCAGTCCCGTATAGACTTTCCAGGAGAGTGGCTGGAAAAACGCATTTCGTGGGGTTAGTGAAAAAATATCGATAAAATCAAGCTGCTGTATCTGTGCCTCGTCTTTAGTCATACGTAATGACAGGCTGCCCATATTGATCTGTGCACCTTCCAGGAAGCCGTTGATGTTGTCTTCAAGGTCGTGGAAAGACATTCGAAACCGCAGGTCGAGAAAAGCCTCGGTGCGATATTCACCGATGGCTATAGCAAGGCGTTTGCTAAGGTGGCCCATTTCTGGCTGTTGCTGTGCCTGGTATGTGGCTGCGGAGGATACGAAGTTAGTATATTGATTGATGCGGTTTAATATTCTGTAACTATTGCGTGCATTGCTTTCGCTTCTGCCCTGTTCATTCTGCTGATAACGTAAATAGCGATAAGCCGTGTCGAGTATCATCATCTGTGATTCAGTGGGCTCTGAGGTGAAGTCAGGATGGTCCATATAGTCTGCATGGGTTGTGAGCTGGTGTACCTGCTGTTGCTGCTTAGTCGTCATTTTCTTTAACAGCGCATTGATGTTAGTGGTCTGCGAAGGGCGGTATTCAATTCCGTTAATGAGTCCAGCCTGTTGAATCGAGCGCACCGTGTCGACGGGTATGGCGGTAAGGCCAAACTGGCTTTTCAGATCAAGCCCTGGCCGAGCAACTTCCAGCAGTTCGAGAAGACGGTATGAGCAGTTTTCATCGAAAAAATAGTAATCAAAATTGATGTCTTTTAATTCCCACAGATGTTCTACGATACGTAATGTTTCTGCAGCTGTAAGATTAAGGGCGTACTCCCAGATATCGCGGTTTTCATGTCGGTTATATTCTTTTATTTTTTTATAGTAGGGAGTAACGATGAAGTTTCCATAGTAGCCGCCAAACAGTCCCTTGACAGCAAACAGTAAGGAGTTGTCTTCTATGTCTATGGTTGCGCCGAAATTGACAGCCATCGATAAAAGAGTTGATCCTTTTTCTTCATCGGCCGCATCTATTCTTAATAGTGTGTGGCCAAACATGGATGAAGGACTGTTCAGGTGATAAGCGGGAAAAATAAGACTGACTTTGTTTTCGGGAACATTTTTACGCCAGTTCTCATACTCGGGGCATTGTATGTTGCTTGTGTTAGACAGTCGATCAGGTAATTTATTTTTCAGCCAGTGGTAGCGAGCAATAAAACGACATTTTGCGTGGCTGTCGGGATGATTACCAGGCGGCTGATAAATTTGCTTAAGGGTTTCGATCATTTCCTGTTGAGGATTGTGCTTGCCGTTTTCCGAATAAAAGAAGGCGCTATCGTCAACCTGGCTTAAATAGCCACCCGAAAAACCATCAGGCTGATAGTGTAATAAATTGAGCCACTCGTCGTGATTCCATAATTGATGTGTAGTCAAAAATTGAATGTCTTGTTGAAGCAGGTTTGGAGTATCGTTTTCAGCTGCATAAACAATTGATTGTGATATTAGAAAAATAAAAGAAAGTGCAGGGCGTATTTTCTTAAGTAGCATCTACAAAACTATCGTTAGTATTATTATTTGGCAGATAGAAGCAGGGCCTGGTATTCCAGGCCCTGTTGGAGTTACAGGTTTTATATGACGTATCGGGATAATGTGTCGTCATTCTTCATCATTTGCTGAAGAGAGTGATAAACCTCGTCCGTAGTGACATTTTCATCAGGGAAAATGCTGGCAAAGTTCTGGTGTGTGAGCTCGGCAAAGTGAGCGCGATCTTCTGGCTGTACACCCAGCATAACGGCTACTGCTGTGAGTGCTTCGCCACCGCCTTTAGCGGCATCTTCAGAGAATTCGTCCATAAGTGAAGCCAGCATGGATTTGCCAGAATAGCCAAGCTTACCATCAACTTTACAGCCGTTTGTGCCCGTTGTCATACCGAAAGTATTATTGCCGGAAGTGGCGTTTGTGGTAACCGCTAGCACATGAGGTGCTACACCAGACTGGCCTTCAAATAGTGCGTTACCCCAGCCGCATCCACCTCCACCCGGAGCGACGGCAAATGCGCTTGATGATGCTAATAATAAAATCGAACCTGCTGTTAATTTTTTCATACAACATCTCTCCATATCGAGTTCGTTTGATTGAGGGTCTGTGAGGACGCCTTCGGCAATAGTAGCAGTAATTATGTGCGAAGCAAGAAAGCTTGCCTCTGTTGTCGTTTTTTTACAGTATGTGTGATTCATTCATGGTTTTAGTGCAAGGCAAGGGAATTTGATAAAGGTCAATCACATGTTCTACCAGATTAACGGTATGTATGTACTTAAGCGACTGTTAATACTGTGTTTATGTTTGAGTATGCAGTCATGTAGTCGCTATTTTCTGCAGCCAACCGAGATGCACATAGATTCACCTGCAAACTATGGTATTGCCTATGAAGATATCTATTTTGGACAGGAGACAGGGCCACGGTTACATGGATGGTGGTTCTTTGCAGAGAACACAGAAGTCGCGAAGGCGACAATACTGTATCTGCATGGAAACGCTCAGAATATCAGTAGTCACACGGGAGCTGTCTACTGGCTGACACAATATGGGTATGATGTATTTGTGTTCGATTATCGCGGTTATGGCTGGTCCAGTGGTGAAGCAGAGTTGTCGGGCGCGATAGATGATATCGAAACTGCGCGGAACTATGTAAGCGCACGTGCTTCTCAGCGTCCACTATTTATAATCGGCCATAGTTTAGGTGCAAGTATGGGTATTTACAGTATGGCCAGCCAGAGTGAGGGTGTGAATGGCATGATCTGGGTGGCTCCGTTTAGTGAATATCCGCTGATTGCTCGTGAAATGCTTAGCAGGCACTGGCTAACCTGGCCAGCTCAATGGCTGGCCAGCTGGCTGGTGACGAAACAGTATGATCCAATCGAAGTCGTTAATCAGCTCTCTCAACAACAGTTATTTTTATACAGTAAGCAGGATGAGGTTGTTGCCGACGATCACGTGATTCGCCTGCACCAGCGAGTACCTCACTCAAGTTTCCTGGTGCGTATACCCGGTGGGCATAATTCCCTTTTTTCCAGTCAACAGGCTCGTGATGTGATACGTCAGCAACTGGATCAGTGGCTTGCTGTAGAAGATGAAAGTGGTTTTAGATGATGCCCTGTTGTTGCAGCGCAATGCGAATGCTGTCGACCTGATCGGGCTGGTATGTTTTTTTATCGGGCTTGCCCCAGACAGGATCCGGCCACCAGGGGTCGGATGTAAAGCGGGCTATGATATGGACGTGTAGCTGTGGAACAATATTGCCAATCGTTGCGATGTTAATTTTGTCTGCTTCGAAATGACTCTCGACGAAACGGGCTATTGTATGTATGTCTGCCCAGGTGTTATCGCATTGGGGAGTGGGCATATGAAATAGTTCCTGATGTTCTGTATCGGGAACCAGAATGAACCAGGGTACGAGTGCATTGGTATGCAGTAATAATATACCTGACTGGGTGGATCCCAGCTGGTGTGTGTCGGTCTCCAGTCGCGGATGAAGTGAGCTCATTATGCGTCACCTCGCATGGCGTAATCGAGCTCTAGCAGGGGCAGAGTCTGGCCGATAGCCCAGGACGTGGATGGATGGGCCACGCATATGGAGACCATGATATGAATACCGTCGATATCGGCATATTCCATAAGATTCCTGCGAAGTTCTTCAAACACCATTCTATCAACAGGAATTTCAACACTGATATGTTCATCTTCTCTGCATATGTCTGCAAGTACCGGGTATACCGTGTTATCGATGCTTAGCTCAGGATATTGGGGTGGCTGATCAGATTGAAGGAAGCTGATCTGAATTGGGGTGTCCTGATGTTCGAGCAGGGTCTGATTACGGATCTGCCCCTTAATTTGCAGACGTCTGCCTGTCCATTGCTGGTTATGCTGGATGGCTCTGTGGAGCGAATAGAGATGATCCCAGTGCTCTATGGAAAACCGCATATGAGTTAGAGAAGAAGCTGATGATTGCATGGTGTTAATCGCTGTTGTGTAAATGATAACCGGATGTGTGTGCCATGAGTGTGCCACAGAATGCTAAGTAGACTATAAATAAAAGGGCCAGTGTATTGAAGCTTATTTGAAAAATGATAATCGCAGGAAAAACCGGGAAAAGGGATATGTCGAGTCAAGGCGAAAGTAGAAAAAGCATAATAAAATCAGTGGGTAGCAGCCTGTTCTGGGTTGTGCTGCTCAGCCTGCCTCCAGTTTTTGGCAGAGCAGAGATAAGTCTTGAGGGTAGCTGGAAAATCGATGCGATGGAATCTCTCTCATCAATTGTTGAGCTCAAATCCGGGCAAATACTGGTGAGTGATGCCGAGTCAAACCAGCTGGCAGTGTTAATACCAGAAAAGAATACAGCGACAGTAAGCGCGCATGAGGCAGTTTTTGAGGATCGTGGTATCACTGCAATGGTAGCAATGGGAGATGATATGCTACTCGCGGTTAACCGAGAGAGTAGCCGCTTCGCAACCCTGACTGAGAAAGGTGAGCGCCTCAGCCGCATGGGTGAGAGTGGGGCGTCGGCAGGCGAAATTGATAGTCCAAAGGGTATCGCATACTCCAGTAATCGTCGCATCTATATTGCAGATACCGATAATAATCGTATTAGTCTTTTTGGCCCGGATGGCGTGTATCTGGGAGCAATAGGTCAGGCAGGCCTTAAAGATAGTGAGCGTCTGCGTGAACCACTACAGCTGTTTATTGATGAACAGGAAAGAGTGATTGTCCTTGAGGGCGCTGAAAGAGGACAGATCGCGGTTTTTAGCAGCGACGGTGCATTGATAAAGCGAATACCACATGAACAGCTCTCAAAGCTGCTGGGTGCAGAGGGTAAATTTACAGCAATAGCTAATGCTGGTAATGAGCGAATCTATCTTGCTGATTCACAAAATGGGCGGATATACCTGGTCAACTGGTCGAAGCAGGTAAAAGAAAATGCGTTTGGTAGTCATGGCGACGAACGTGGTCAGTTTCAATATGTCAGTGCCATGCTGCTGTTATCAAATGGCGGTGTCGCAGTAGCAGACCGTATTAATAGAAAGATTGAGATTTTCAAAGTGAGTGAGCATGAGCGAGAGGAGATAGAACCGCGCAGGCTTGCAACAGTCACACGTTACCTTCCAGTGAAAATGAAATGTCATAAGGCCTTCCGATTGACGGATGACAGGGCGCTATGTGTTGATGAAGATAGATCAAAAGTAAAAATATTCAGTGATAAAAGTAAATATATAAAAGATCTTGAAGGAATTAAAAAGGCGGAAGCAATAACTGTTTCAGATAAATACATAGGCGTTGTAGATAGTGGTCGAATCAGGCTGTATGACACGCAGGGTAATCAGATTGAAAAAGGTAATGGGTTTGCAGGTGAAGGGAGTTCGCCTGGAAAACTAAGTGGCGCTAAAGGGCTGTATATAAAGGGTAGGAAAATATATGTGGCAGACACAGGTAATGAGCGAGTGCAGGTGTTTTCACTCGACGGTATTTATCTTGATAAGATAGAAGCACAAAGAGAAAACCGGGAATTCAGTTTTGAGAATCCGGCTAATGTGGTTGTAGATTCACAGGGAAATATTATTGTGGCGGATAGTGGTCATAACAGAGTTATGATCTTCAATGACAGGCTGGAATATCTTTATGCAATAGGTTCGGGAACAGCAACAGAAAATTTCGAGCGTCTCTATGATATTTCTCTGGATGCAGATAATAATTTATATGTGCTTTGTGGTGAGAGAAACAATCGATACACTGTTCAGGTATACAATGGCCCTCGCAAGGTAATTAGTTTTGCAGCACAAAGCGAACTTGATACTGGGTTTAGTGATCCGCAAAACATATCGGTTAGTCTTTCCAGACAGAGATTGATTGGGGTTTACGATGCAGATAAAGAGAAGCTGTTGAACTTTAGTTATCAGCAGGTTCCCGGTACCGTGGGTAATGTGACGGTTGCGGGGGGCTTGAGTGAAACAATAGTGAACTGGGATGCGGTGCCGGGCAGTTTTATTAAAGGCTATAATGTCTATGGCGCAGTGAAAGCAGATGGTCCCTATCGGTTTGTTAGTCAGGTACAGTCAAGAGACGCAAAGATAAAAAATAATGAGCAGAGATACACGTTCTATCGTGTTAATGCGTATGCGGGCCTGGGCTCGCTGGGGAATTACTCGCGTTATGTTGAAGATGTCTTTTTTAGAGGGTATACACATTATAAAAAAGGGGACTATACGTCCGCAGCCTCAATTTTCAAAGCTGCACTTGAGCATAATTATAATCAGCCTGAGACTTTAAAATTTTATGGCCTGAGC